>NZ_DF968194.1:0-42780 GCF_001270025.1 Streptomyces azureus
GTCGGAGACGATCGGCATCGGCAAGGGCAGCGTCCTGCTGGAGGATCTGTACAAGGCCGACCTGATCATCGTCGCCGGACAGAACCCGGGGACGAACCACCCGCGCATGCTGTCCGCCCTGGAGAAGGCCAAGGACAACGGGGCGAGGATCATCAGCGTCAACCCGCTGCCCGAGGCGGGCCTGGAGCGCTTCAAGAACCCGCAGACCCCGCACGGCATGCTCAAGGGCGCCGCGCTGACCGACCTGTTCCTCCAGATCCGCATCGGCGGCGACCAGGCCCTGTTCCGTCTCCTGAACAAGCTGATCGTCGAGACGGAGGGCGCGGTCGACGAGGACTTCGTGCGGGAGCACACGCACGGCTACGAGGAGTTCGCCGAGGCCGCCCGCGCCGCCGACTGGGACGAGACGCTGAGGGCCACCGGGCTGACCCGGGAGCAGATCGAGGAAGCCCTCCGCATGGTCCTCGCCTCGCGGCGCACCATCGTCTGCTGGGCCATGGGCCTCACCCAGCACAAGCACTCCGTCCCCACGATCAGGGAAGTGGTCAACTTCCTTCTCCTGCGCGGCAACATCGGCCGCCCGGGCGCGGGCGTGTGCCCGGTGCGAGGCCACTCGAACGTGCAGGGCGACCGCACGATGGGCATCTTCGAGCGCCCCGCCCCGGCGTTCCTGGACGCCCTGGAGAAGGAGTTCGGCTTCGCCCCGCCGCGCGAGCACGGCTACGACGTCGTACGGGCCATCCGCGCGCTGCGCGACGGCGAGGCGAAGGTCTTCTTCGCCATGGGCGGCAACTTCGTCTCCGCGTCCCCCGACACGGACGTCACCGAGGCGGCCATGCGGCGCGCGCGGCTGACCGTGCACGTGTCGACGAAGCTGAACCGCTCGCACGTGATCACGGGCGCGCGGGCCCTGATCCTCCCGACGCTCGGCCGTACCGAGCGCGATCTCCAGGACAGCGGCGAGCAGTTCGTGACCGTCGAGGACTCGATGGGCATGGTGCACGCCTCCCGGGGGCGGCTGGAGCCCGCGAGCCGGCATCTGCTGTCCGAGCCGGCCATCGTCTGCCGCCTGGCCCGCCGCGTGCTGGGCGAGAACAGCGCCACGCCCTGGGAGGAGTTCGAGAAGGACTACGCGACGATCCGGGACCGCATCGCGCGCGTGATCCCCGGCTTCGAGGACTTCAACGCGCGCGTGGCCCGCCCCGGCGGCTTCACGCTCCCGCACGCCCCGCGCGACGAACGCCGCTTCCCCACGGCCACCGGCAAGGCCAACTTCACCGCCGCGCCCGTGGAGTACCCCGAACTGCCCGAGGGCCGCCTGCTACTCCAGACGCTGCGCTCTCACGACCAGTACAACACCACGGTCTACGGCCTCGACGACCGTTACCGGGGCATCAAGAACGGCCGCCGGGTCGTGCTGGTCAACCCCGAGGACGCGCGTGCCCTGAAGCTGGCGGACGGTTCGTACGTGGACCTGGTCGGTGAGTGGAAGGACGGCGTGGAGCGCAGGGCGCCCGGTTTCCGGGTCGTGCACTACCCGACGGCCCGGGGCTGCGCCGCCGCGTACTACCCGGAAACCAACGTGCTGGTGCCGCTGGACGCCACCGCGGACACCAGTAACACCCCGGCCAGCAAGTCCGTCCTGGTACGTCTGGAACAATCGGCGACCGACTGAGCGTTTGCTCAGCCGAGGTTGACCGCATGATCTGGACGAACGGAGACCGGGCCCCATGGGTGAACAGCAGCACGTGAAGTTCCCGCAAGAGGTCATCGACGAGTACGCCGCTCTCGGCGTGGACCTCTTGGCCCTGTTCTCCGCGGGCCACCTCGGGACCCGGATGGGCGTCCAGATCGTCGAGGCGTCGGCGGACCGGGTCGTCGGGACGATGCCGGTCGAGGGCAACACCCAGCCCTACGGACTGCTGCACGGCGGGGCCTCCGCGGTGCTGGCCGAGACGCTCGGCTCGGTCGGCTCGATGCTGCACGGCGGCAGCTCCAAGATCGCCGTGGGCGTCGACCTGAACTGCACCCACCACCGCGGGGTGCGCTCGGGCCTCGTCACCGGTGTGGCCACGCCGGTGCACCGGGGGCGCTCGACCGCCACGTACGAAATCGTCATAACCGACGAAAACGACAAAAGGGTGTGCACGGCCCGGCTGACCTGTCTGCTGCGCGATGTGAACCCCGGCGACGAGGAGCTCATCCGCGCCGCGAGCTGACGCCACGTCGAACCGGCCGCCGCCGAACCTGCCGCTGCAGAGCCGACCGACGTAGGGAAAACCCTGGAGGGGCGGGCGCGCTCTTGCCGCGACCGCCCCCGGGCGCTTCACTGACGACGCCCCACCCCCCACAGGAGAAGACCCGTCCCACCCCTAGAAGGGTTTCTCTTGACCTCCGTACGCGCCCTCGCCGTCACCGCCGCGGCCGGTGCCGCCGTGCTCGCCACCGCGCTGCCGTCGTCCGCCGTCAACTCCTACAACGCCACGCCCGCACCCGAACGCACCGAGGTCGGCGCGCTCGTGGCCACCTGGGACGACGACGACAACCCCGCGACCCCCGACCGGGTCGACTGGGTCTGCTCCGGCACCATGATCGACGTGGACACCTTCCTGACCGCCGCGCACTGCACCACCGACTGGCCCGACAACGTGCGGTTCTACGTCTCCCTGGACCAGGACGTGCAGTCCGGGCTCGACGCGGCGGCCAAGAGGCACCCGGGCGACCCGGCCGCGCAGGCCGCCGCCGTCGCCGTCCAGGGCACCGCCCACTCCCACCCCGACTACCCGGGGCCCGCCTCCGACACCCACGACATCGCGGTGGTCGAACTGCCCGCCGCCCAGGTCAAGGCCCGCTGGAGCTTCACCCCGGCCGCCCTGCCCACCGCGAACCAGCTCGGCAGGCTCGGCCCGCAGGGCCTGAACACGACCGAATGGTTCGTCGCCGGCTACGGCACCCAGGAAGCCGTCAACGGGCCCGGTGGCCAGACCCACCCCGGCGGCGGCGTCCGCATGAAGGCACCCGTCACCTTCAACGCTCTCAACGACTCCTGGGCCCGTCTGGCGATGACCGCCCCGCAGGGCAACGGAGGTGCCTGCTACGGCGATTCGGGCGGCCCCAACTTCGCCGTCATCGGAGGGCGGACCATCCTCGCCGCGACCACCATCACCGGCGACACCCCCTGCTACGCGACCAACGTGACGTACCGCCTGGACACCCCCGGCGCCCGTACCTTCCTGGCGCCGTTCGTCAAGCTCCCGTAACCCCGCGCCGACGGCCACCCGGCGTGATCGACCGCCCCGCCGCACCGGGCCCCATCCGGAGCGGCGGGGCACCGCCCTTCTTCCCCGCCCTGCCCCTCCCCTACAGTGGCCACACGAGGCTGCCGCCATGAGCCACGGAGCCCCGTCGAACCCGTCAACTCGGCGGAACCAGACGAGAGTTACGGCGTCACCGACGCCACTGCGCCACACCTGACCAACCGGCTCGCCGGCCGCTGGGCCGCGCTGTCACCCCGACGACGCGCAGCGGGCGTGTGAGGCAGCCGCGGTGACGGTGGCAGTGATGCGGCCGACCCTCACCCCGACCACCGGCCCCGGCCGTGCCCGGGGCCGGCCGGCACGACCCGGGACCCCACCGTCGAAACAGCCGTTTCCGGTTCTTCGGAACTCCCCCAGGACGCCGGCCATCGCTTTCTCTGCGTAACGCTCCGTAACGCGCGCGCAATACAACAGACAGTTTCGCCTTCGCCCGCGTCTGCGCCCGGGGCCTTCTCCGAACCGCTTCACGCCGCCCGCGCCCCGGCAGCCGCATGATCTCGGCCACGGCCAACCGGAAGTGCGCGTTCTCAGAATGCGGACTTCGGAGAAAGCACATCAAACCCGCCGAGACGGCCCGCTGCCGAAGCCGGGCATCCACCGCGTCATAACAAGAAAGTCACAAGCCAGCCCACGCCGCTGACCCTGCCTCCACACGGGCTTAGAGTCACGGCCAGTCACCGCTCCATCGGGAGTTCGGTATCAGCGCGGCACTCACCCCCCGATCAGGGCGGGCCTGCCTGTGAAAGGACTGATCGTGCGACAGCGTTCCTTGGTGATTCTTACCTCCGTTCTTACGACCGGAGCTCTGACTCTCACCGCCTGCGGCTCCCGAGACGACAGCGGCAACAAGAGCGGAGACAGCGGCGACGGCACCACGCTGACCATCGGCGTGGACGCGCCCCTGTCCGGTGAGAACTCCACCACCGGCCTCGGCATCCAGTACGGCGCCCAGATAGCCGTCGACGACGCCAACAAGAACAACTGGGTCCCGGGCGTGAAATTCAAGCTCAAGGCCCTGGACGACAAGGCGCAGCCCGCCACCGGCCAGTCCAACGCCACCAGCCTCACCGGCGACAAGACCGTCGTCGGCGCCGTCGGCCCGCTGAACTCCGGCGTCGCCCAGACGATGCAGCAGGTGTTCGCCTCGGCCAACATGGTCCAGATCTCCCCGGCCAACACCAACCCCGAGCTGACCCAGGGCAAGAACTGGCAGACGGACAAGAAGCGTCCCTACAAGACGTACTTCCGCACCGCCACCACCGACGAACTCCAGGGCAGCTTCGCCGCCGGCTACGCGTACAACGGCCTCAAGAAGAAGAAGGCCTTCGTCGTCGACGACAAGCAGACCTACGGCGCCGGCCTCGCGAAGATCTTCGCGGAGCAGTACAAGAAGTTCGGCGGCACCGTCGTCGGCACCGACCACGTCAACACCGGCGACAAGGACTTCGGCTCCCTCGTCACGAAGATCAAGAACTCCGGTGCCGACCTGCTCTACTACGGCGGCCAGTACGACGAGTCCGCGCTGATCACCAAGCAGCTCAAGGACGCCGGCGTCAAGATCCCGCTGTTCGGCGGCGACGGCATGTTCGCCTCCACCTACATCGAAGCCGCCGGCAAGTCCTCCGAGGGCGACCTCGTCACCGCGATCGGTGTCCCCGCCGACACCCTGCCCGCCGCCAAGCAGTTCATCCAGACGTACAAGGACAAGGGTTACAAGGGCGACTACGGCGCCTACGGTGCCTACGCCTACGACGCCACCACGGCCATCATCAAGGCCGTCAAGGCCGCGGCCGACGCCAACGGCGGCAAGGTGCCCACCGACATCAACGACCTGCGCTCCAAGGTCGTCGACGGAGTCCAGAAGTCCGACTTCGAAGGCCTCACCGGCAAGGTCTCCTTCGACGAGTACGGCGACACCACCAACAAGCAGCTGACGGTGTACCAGGTCGAGAAGGGTGCCTGGAAGGCCGTGGAGACCGGCACCGCCGACCTCCAGTAGTTCCGGCCCCCCAGTACGCAGCACCACGGGCCGCGCGGGAGGACGACCCCGACCGCGCGGCCCGTTTTCACACCCCCACAGCACGCGACCACGCACGCATCCAGTGCACACGACCACCAGCGACATGGAGGCCATGCGGTGAACACCCTGCCGCAGCAGCTGGCCAACGGGCTGCTTCTCGGCTCGATGTACGGGCTGATAGCCATCGGTTACACGATGGTGTACGGCATCGTCCAGCTCATCAACTTCGCGCACGGCGAGATCTTCATGACCGGCGCGTTCGGCGCACTCACGGTCTACTTCTACATCCTCCCCGACGGCACCTCGATGGCCCTCGCCGTACCCCTGATGCTCCTCGGCGGCGCCCTCGTGGCCATCCTCATCGCCGTCGGAGCGGAACGGTTCGCCTACCGGCCACTGCGCGGAGCACCACGACTGGCACCGCTCATCACGGCCATCGGCCTCTCCCTGGCGCTCCAGGAGGTCGTCCGCAACTTCTACCCCGGCGCCGACCGCGCCCGCGCCTTCCCCGGCCTCGACGCCACCCACGACATCGGCTCCGTCACCATCAAGGACGCCGACATCTTCCTCATCCTCGCCGCCGTCATCTGCATGGCCGCCCTCGCCTTCTTCGTGCGCCGTAGCCGCACCGGCCGCGCCATGCAGGCCACCGCGCAGGACCCCGACACCGCACAGCTGATGGGCATCGACACCAACCGCATCATCGTCATCGCCTTCGCCATCGGCGGCTTCTTCGCCGCCGTCGCCGCCGTCGCCTACGGCCTCAAGTACGGCAACGTCGACTACCGCATGGGCTTCCTCATGGGCCTCAAGGCGTTCACCGCGGCCGTCCTCGGCGGCATCGGCAACATCTACGGCGCCATGCTCGGCGGCGTCGTCCTCGGCATCGCCGAGACCCTCGCCTCCGCCTACATCGACGAGATCCCCGGTATGCACCTCTTCGGCGGTGGCTCCTGGAAGGACGTCTGGGCCTTCTGCCTGCTCATCATCGTCCTCCTCGTCAGGCCCCAGGGCCTGCTCGGCGAACGCGTCGCGGACAGGGCGTGATCTCGATGACCGACACCACCAAGACCACCCCCGCCGCCCGCGGACTCATCCCGCTCCCCCGCGCCGCGGCCCGCGCGCTCCTCCTCGCCGGAGGCATCGCCACCGCCGCCACCGCCTTCCTCGCCTGGACCTGGACCGACGAGTTCCCCGGCGACCTCACCATCAACGGCTACCCCGGCGGCCTGCAATGGCTCACCTTCGCCGCCGGCCTCGTCACCGCCCTCTTCGCCCTCGCCCTCTACGGCGTCCGCGGCACCGGCTGGCTCCTGCCCGCCCGCAACAACGCCCCCCTCACCCTCGCGGCCCTCGGCAGCTTCGGCACCACCTGGTT
The DNA here is from genome assembly GCF_001270025.1 of Streptomyces azureus. Taxonomy (NCBI): domain Bacteria; kingdom Bacillati; phylum Actinomycetota; class Actinomycetes; order Kitasatosporales; family Streptomycetaceae; genus Streptomyces; species Streptomyces azureus. Next base: position 6,716 of record NZ_DF968194.1, read on the forward strand.
CACCGTCATCGCCATCAGCGTCGAACTCGGCGGCGTCGTCAACCTCGAACCCGGCGCCTGGACAGCGGCCATCGCCTCCCTGCTGCCCGTCCTCGGCGCCTTCGCCCTCCCCCAACAGGGCATCGGCCAGGACAGCACCAGGGAAAGCCTGAAGGCGTACATCGCCAAGCCCGACGCGATCCCCGCGCCCCAGCCCCTCACCCCCTGGCTGGAACGCGCCGCCATCACCCTCGCCACCATCCTCGGCCTCGCCGTCTTCACCTACGGCATCGACACCGCGTACGGCGAACTCTTCATCGGCTACCTCATCGTCGTCGTCTTCTTCGTCTGGGCCATGCACACCGCCGGCCTCACGGACCGCTTCTCCCGCCTCGTCGCCCACAACCGCAGCTTCACGCTCGCCATGGGCTTCCTCGCGGCGATAGCGTTCCCCTTCACCCAGACCGACGACCACTACGCCAACATCGGCGTCAACATCCTGATCTTCGGGACCGTCGCCCTCGGCCTCAACATCGTCGTCGGCCTCGCCGGCCTCCTCGACCTCGGATACGTCGCCTTCCTCGGCGTCGGCGCCTACACCGCCGCCCTCGTCTCCGGCTCCGAGTTCTCCACCTTCTCCGGCGTCCAATTCCCCTTCTGGGCCGCCGCCCTCACCGGCGCCGCCGCCTCCCTGATCTTCGGCGTCCTCATCGGCGCCCCGACCCTGCGGCTGCGCGGCGACTACCTCGCCATCGTCACCCTCGGCTTCGGAGAGATCTTCCGCATCGCCGTCAACAACATGGATGGCGACTCCGGACCCGACGTCACCAACGGGCCCAACGGCATCCCGTCCATCCCCGACCTGAACATGTTCGGGTTCAACTTCGGCCAGGCCCACGACATCGGCGGATTCACCCTCGGCCGATTCGCCAACTACTACCTGCTGATGGTCCTCATCATGGCCATCGTGGTCCTGGTGTACACGCGTGCGGCGGACTCCCGCATCGGCCGCTCCTGGATCGCCATCCGCGAAGACGAGACCGCCGCCACCGCCATGGGCATCAACGGCTTCCGCGTCAAACTCGTCGCCTTCGCCCTCGGCGCCGCCCTCGCCGGCCTCGCCGGCACCGTCAGCGCCCACGTCACCTACAGCGTGGTCCCCACGCCGTACCAGTTCGCCGGCTCCACCCCGCCCAACTCCGCGTTCCTCCTGGCCGCGGTCGTCCTCGGCGGCATGGGCACGGTCGCAGGCCCCCTCCTCGGCGCGGCCCTGCTCTACCTGCTCCCCGAGAAGCTCGTCTTCCTCCAGGACAAGTCGCTCCTCGCCTTCGGCATCGCGCTCATCCTGCTGATGCGCTTCCGCCCCGAAGGCATCATCGCCAACCGCCGGCGCCAGCTCGAATTCCACGAGACCGGCCAACTCGACGTACCCAAACAGACCACGCTGACCGACGAACCGGCCGTCACCAAGGCGGGGGCGTAACCATCATGACGACACCTGTACTCGAAGCCCGCGACGTCACGATGCGCTTCGGCGGCCTCACCGCCGTCCGCTCCGTCGACTTCACGGTCAACGCCGGCGAGATCGTCGGCCTCATCGGCCCCAACGGCGCCGGCAAGACCACGTTCTTCAACTGCCTCACCGGCCTGTACGTCCCGACCGAGGGCACCGTCTCCTACAAGGGCACCGTGCTCCCGCCCAAGCCCCACCTGGTCACCCAGGCGGGCATCGCCCGGACCTTCCAGAACATCCGCCTGTTCGCCAACATGACGGTCCTGGAAAACGTCCTCGTCGGCCGCCACACACGGACCAAGGAAGGGCTGTGGTCGGCCCTCCTGCGCGGCCCCGGCTTCAAGAAGGCCGAACGCGCCAGCGAGGAACGCGCCATGGAACTCCTCGAGTTCATCGGCCTCGCCCACAAGCGCGACCACCTCGCCCGCAACCTCCCCTACGGCGAGCAGCGCAAGCTCGAGATCGCACGCGCCATGGCCTCCGAGCCCGGCCTGCTGCTCCTCGACGAGCCCACCGCCGGCATGAACCCCCAGGAGACGCGGGCCACCGAGGAACTCGTCTTCGCCATCCGCGACAAGGGCATCGCCGTCCTCCTCATCGAGCACGACATGCGCTTCGTCTTCAACCTCTCCGACCGCGTCGCCGTCCTCGTCCAGGGTGAGAAGCTCGTCGAAGGCACCCCCCAGGTCGTCCAGGCCGACGAACGGGTCGTCGCCGCCTACCTCGGCGAACCCTTCGAAGGCGACCCCGGCCAGGCCGAAGCCGCCGAGGTCGAGGCCGCCGAAGCCGCAGCCGAAGCGACCAGCACCACCAGCAGCACCAAGGGAGAAGCCAAGTGACCGCACTCCTCGAGGTCGAAGACCTCCGGGTCTCCTACGGCAAGATCGAAGCCGTCAAAGGCATCTCCTTCAGCGTCGAGGCCGGCCAGGTCGTCACCCTCATCGGCACCAACGGCGCCGGCAAGACGACCACGCTGCGCACCCTGTCGGGTCTGCTGAAGCCGACGTCCGGGAAGATCCTCTTCGACGGCAAGCCCCTCAACGGGGTCCCCGCCCACAAGATCGTCGCCCTCGGCCTCGCCCACTCCCCCGAAGGCCGGCACATCTTCCCCCGCCTCACCATCGCGGAGAACCTCCAGCTCGGCGCGTTCCTCCGCAAGGACAAGGAAGGCATCGAGAAGGACATCCAGCGGGCCTACGACCTCTTCCCCATCCTCGGGGAACGCAGGAAGCAGGCCGCGGGAACCCTCTCCGGCGGCGAACAGCAGATGCTCGCCATGGGCCGCGCCCTGATGTCCCAGCCCAAGCTCCTCATGCTCGACGAGCCCTCCATGGGCCTCTCCCCGATCATGATGCAGAAGATCATGGCGACGATCTCGGAGCTGAAGTCCCAGGGCACGACCATCCTGCTCGTCGAACAGAACGCCCAGGCGGCACTCTCGCTCGCCGATCAGGGCCACGTCATGGAGGTCGGCAACGTCGTCCTCTCCGGGACGGGGCAGGACCTGCTGCACGACGAGTCGGTACGCAAGGCGTACCTCGGCGAGGACTGAGGCCCGGCCTGAACACGAAGAGGCCCGCTCCCCTGTCACAGGGGGCGGGCCTCTCGCTCTGCCGTCTCAGCCCTTGTTGGACTTCTTCTCCTCGGCGTCCTGGATGACCGCCTCCGCGACCTGCTGCATCGACATCCGCCGGTCCATCGACGTCTTCTGGATCCACCGGAACGCGGCAGGCTCCGTCAGCCCGTACTCCGTCTGGAGGATCGACTTGGCCCGGTCCACCAGTTTCCGCGTCTCCAGCCGCAGCGTGAGGTCCGCGACCTCCTTCTCCAGCTCCTTCAGCTCCGTGAAGCGCGAGACGGCCATCTCGATCGCCGGCACGACGTCAGTCTTGCTGAACGGCTTCACCAGGTAGGCCATGGCACCGGCGTCCCGGGCCCGCTCCACGAGGTCGCGCTGCGAGAAGGCGGTCAGCATCAGCACCGGCGCGATGCTCTCCTCGGCGATCTTCTCGGCCGCGGAGATACCATCCAGCTTCGGCATCTTCACGTCCAGGATCACCAGGTCGGGCCGGTGCTCACGGGCCAGCTCCACGGCCTGCTCCCCGTCCCCGGCCTCACCGACGACGGTGTAGCCCTCCTCCTCCAGCATCTCTTTGAGATCGAGCCGGATCAGGGCCTCGTCCTCGGCGATGACGACCCGCGTCGTCATCGGAGGCACGTGCGACTTGTCCTCATCAGGCGCGTCAACAGGCTGGGGCGACTCGGGGGCGCTCACGTGGGCTCCTTGGTACGGGGCAGGCCGGTACTGCTCCCAAGAGCGTACCTAGCAGCAAGGGCACACAGTGAACCGGTACACTGCTCATCGGTCCCCTGACTTGCCCGGTTGGAGGAACTGGTCAGACTCGCGGCACTCAAAATGCCGTGCCCCTTGGGCATGTGGGTTCGAATCCCACACCGGGCACAACGAAGTCAGAAGCGGAGGATCACGTTCGCGTGGTTCTCCGCTTTTTGCTGCCCCTGGTCACGATCAGTGACACAGAGTGAACACATGAACTTCCATGGCACTGAGGTGCGACAGAAAGCCCTCACTCTGCTGCGTGGCGGCGCGAAGAACGCGGACGTGGCCCGCAGCCTGAACGTGCCGCTGGGCACGGTCGGCTACTGGAAACACCTGGACCGGGCTGCACGCGGCGAGTGCCCCGAACGGCACGATCCGAAGTGCCCCCGATGTGATGGGCGGGACCTCGACGAGGCCGCATACGCGTATCTGCTCGGTCTGTATCTCGGCGACGGCCATATCAGCCACTACTCCGAGCACCGCGTGCCCAACCTCATGATCACCTGCACGGAATCATGGCCGGGCCTCATGGACGACTGCGAACGGGCCATGCGTGCGGTCTTCCCCGAGAACTCCGTCTGCCGTGTCCGCAAGACTGGCTGCCGCAACGTGAAGGTCTACTCGAAGCACCTGCACTGCCTCTTCCCTCAGCACGGCCCCGGCAAGAAGCACGAGCGCCCCATTGCCCTGGAACCGTGGCAGCAGGCGATCGTCGGCGCCCACCCCTGGGAATTCATCAAAGGCCTCATCCACTCCGACGGCTGCCGCATCACCAACTGGACGACCCGCATGGTCGCCGGCGAGCGGAAGCGCTACGAATACCCCCGGTACTTCTTCACCAACGTCTCCGAAGACATCCGACGGCTCTACACCGACACCCTGGACAAGCTCGGTGTCGAGTGGACGCACTGCACCCGCAACGGCGACCCGTTCAACATCTCCGTCGCCCGCAAAGCCTCCGTCGCCCGCAAAGCCTCCGTCGCCCTCATGGACGCCCACGTAGGCCCCAAGTACTGACGCCGCCCTACTTCGGGCTGTCGTCCTCGCCGATGTGGTGGACGCGGACCATGTTCGTCGAGCCGGAGACGCCGGGGGGCGAGCCCGCCGTGATGACGACCGTGTCGCCCTTCTGGCAGCGGCCGTAGCGGAGCAGCAGTTCGTCGACCTGGTCGACCATCGCGTCCGTGGAGTCGACGTACGGACCCAGGAACGTCTCCACGCCCCAGGTCAGGCTGAGCTGGGAGCGGGTCGCCTGGTCGGGGGTGAAGGCGAGGAGGGGGATCGGGGAGCGGTAGCGGGAGAGGCGGCGGGCTGTGTCGCCGGACTGGGTGAAGGCGACGAGGAAGCGGGCGCCGAGGAAGTCGCCCATTTCGGCTGCCGCTCGGGCTGCCGCGCCGCCCTGGGTGCGGGGTTTGTTGCGTTCCGTGAGGGGCGGGAGGCCTTTGGTCAGGATGTCTTCCTCGGCGGCTTCGACGATGCGCGCCATCGTACGGACCGTTTCGATGGCGTGCTTGCCGACGCTGGTCTCGCCGGAGAGCATGACCGCGTCCGTGCCGTCGATGATCGCGTTGGCGACGTCGGAGGCCTCCGCGCGCGTCGGGCGGGCGTTGTCGATCATCGAGTCGAGCATTTGGGTGGCGACGATGACCGGTTTGGCGTTGCGTTTCGCCAGTTTGATCGCGCGTTTCTGGACGATCGGGACCTGTTCCAGCGGCATTTCGACGCCGAGGTCTCCGCGCGCGACCATGATGCCGTCGAATGCCGCGACGATGTCGTCGATGTTCTCCACCGCCTGGGGTTTTTCGACCTTGGCGATGACGGGGAGCCGGCGGCCTTCCTCGTCCATGATGCGGTGGACGTCCTGGATGTCGCGGCCGGTGCGGACGAAGGAGAGGGCGATGACGTCGGCGCCGGTGCGCAGGGCCCAGCGGAGGTCGTCCTCGTCCTTCTTGGAGAGGGCGGGGACGGAGACGGCGACGCCGGGGAGGTTGAGGCCCTTGTGGTCGGAGATGACGCCGCCCTCGACGACCGTGGTGTGGACGCGGGGGCCGTCGACCTCGGTGACCTCCAGGCAGACCTTGCCGTCGTCGACGAGGATGCGTTCGCCGGTGGTGACGTCGTCGGCGAGGCCGGCGTAGGTGGTGCCGCAGATGTTGCGGTCGCCTTCGATGCCTTCTTCGACGGTGATGGTGAAGGTGTCGCCGCGTTCAAGGAGTACGGGGCCTTCGGTGAAGCGGCCGAGTCGGATTTTCGGGCCTTGAAGGTCGGCGAGGATTCCGACGCTGCGGCCGGTTTCGTCGGTGGCCTTTCGTACCCGGTGGTAGCGCTCCTCGTGTTCGGCGTGGTCACCGTGACTGAGGTTGAATCGGGCTACGTCCATTCCGGCGTCGACCAGGGCTTTGATCTGGTCGTACGAGTCGGTGGCGGGTCCAAGGGTGCAGACGATCTTTGCTCGGCGCATGGTCTGAGCCTATGAGTTACCGGCTGGTAGAGAATTGGTCGCGCGTGACTACTCAACAGACTTTGAGTGAAGCGTTATTGACAAGCGTTGAATTGTGCGGCGGGGTGCTCCGATGAGCACATGAGCACCCCCGGAATTCGGTCGGGTTTTCGGAATAGGCCGGCTAGAGCTGCGGCGGCACCATCGTGAAGCGGGCGTTGATCTGGGCGTGCACCCGCTGGCGCTGGGGTTCGAGGTCGAGGGGGGCTGCCGGGGCGTTCTCGGCGGCGGCGCCGAAGGCGGCGGAGCGCGCGCGGCCGGGGGCCTGGGGGTAGGGCGGCGGGGCGTTCTCGGCGCCGATGTCGGCGAGTTCGACCAGGGCGGAGAGGGTGGTGCCGAGCGCCTCGGCGTACTCGCGGGCGCGCTGGACGGCTTCCCGTACGGCCTTCTTGCGGGCTTCGCGGTGGGCGGGCGAGTCGGGGCGCAGGGCCCACCAGGGGCCGTCCACGCGGGTGAGTTCCAGGTCGGCAAGGCGGGTGGTGAGTTCGCCGAGGGCGGTGAAGTCGGTGAGTTCGGCGGTGACGTGGACGCTGCCGTGGTAGGTGCGGACGCGTTCGCCGCGGCCGTGTTTGGTGAGTTCGGGGGTGATGGAGAAGGCGCCGGTCTCCAGGCGTTCGACGGCGTCGCCGTAGGACTTGACGAGGTCGAGGACGGTGGCGTTGCGGTGGGTGAGGTCGTCGAGGGCGGAGCGGCGGTCGCGGCCGCGGGCGGCGACGGTGATGCCTATGCGGGCGATCTCGGGGTCGACCTCGAGGCGCGCCTCACCGCGGACGGCGATGCGGGGGGCGTCGGGTGTGCCGTAGGGGACGGCGGGCTGGGAGGCGTCTGACGTGGGCGCGGTCATACGCCCCACTCTGTCATGTCTTGGCTGGCCGGAGGCGTGGAGCGGACGGGCCGAGTCATCAGATCGCAACCTGGCGGGACTGTTGCTGCCGGTCATGACCGGGTCAGAATCTACGCGCGTTATCTACGCGCGTCGTTCACAGATTCCGCGAGGAGCCAGACATGCCGTTGAACCGCCGGAAGTTCCTGGAGAAGTCCGCCGTGACCGGGGCGGGGGTGGCGCTGGCCGGTGCGGTCGGGGCGCCGGGTGCGCAGGCGGCCGAGGCGCGCGAGGAAAAGCGGGGCGCGAAGCGGTACGCCTTCACCGTGCTGGGGACGACGGACCTGCACGGCAACGTCTTCAACTGGGACTACTTCACGGACAAGGAGTTCGACGACAAGGACCACAACGACATCGGTCTCGCCAAGGTCTCGACCCTGGTGAACCGCGTCCGCGAGGAGAAGGGCCGCCGCAACACGCTGCTGATCGACGCGGGCGACACCATCCAGGGCACGCAGCTGTCGTACTACTACGCGAAGGTCGACCCGATCACGGCCGAGGGCGGCCCGGTGCACCCGATGGCGCAGGCCATGAACGCCATGGGCTACGACGCGGCGGCGCTCGGCAACCACGAGTTCAACTACGGCATTCCGGTGCTGCGGAAGTTCGAGCAGCAGTGCCGTTTCCCGCTGCTGGGCGCGAACGCGCTGGACGCGAAGACGCTGCGGCCCGCCTTCGCGCCGTACAGCATGCACCGGCTGCGCACGCCGTGCGGGCGGGATGTGAAGGTGGCGGTGCTGGGTCTGACCAACCCGGGCATCGCGATCTGGGACAAGGCGAACGTGCAGGGGAAGATGACGTTCCCGGGTCTGGAGGAGCAGGCGGCGAAGTGGGTGCCGAAGCTGCGGTCGATGGGCGCGGACGTCGTCATCGTGTCGGCGCACAGCGGTTCGTCGGGGACGTCGTCCTACGGTGACCAGCTGCCGTACATCGAGAACGCGGCCGGGCTGGTGGCCGAGCAGGTGCCGGGCATCGACGCGATCCTGGTGGGTCACGCCCACACGGAGATCCCCGAGTACTTCGTCACCAACAAGGAGACCGGCAAGCAGGTCGTGCTGTCGGAGCCGCTCAAGTGGGGTCAGCGGCTGACGCTCTTCGACTTCCAGCTGGTGTGGGACAAGGGCCGCTGGGCGGTCGAGAAGGTGGGCGCGCAGGTCCTGAACTCCAACACCGTTCAGGAGGACCCGGAGATCGTCCGGCTGCTCTCGGACGAGCACGAGAAGGTCGTGGCGTACGTCAACCAGGTCATCGGCACGAACGCGGCGGAGATGACGTCGGCCGAGGCGCCGTACAAGGACGTGCCGATCATCGATCTGATCAACCACATCCAGGCGGACACGGTGAAGCAGGCTCTGGCGGGCACGGAGCACGCCGCGCTGCCGGTGCTGTCGCAGGCGGCGTGCTTTTCGCGGTCCGCCCGGATCCCGGCGGGCGAGGTGACGATCCGGGACGTGGCGGGTCTGTACGTCTTCGAGAACACGCTGGAGGCGCGTCTGATGACGGGCGCTCAGATGAAGGCGTACCTGGAGTTCTCGGCGAACTACTTCGTGCAGACGGCGCCGGATGCGGCGGTGGATCCGGCGAAGCTGACGAACGCGAACGGCACGCCGGACTACAACTACGACGTGGTGAGTGGTCTGGCGTACGAGATCGACATCGCCAAGCCTGCCGGTTCGCGGGTGACGAACGTGCGGTTCGAGGGGCAGCCGCTCGCGGACGACGCGAAGTTCGTGTTCGCGGTGAACAACTACCGGGCCAACGGCGGCGGCAACTTCCCGCATGTGGCCGCCGCTCAGTTGCTGTGGTCGAACTCGGACGAGATCCGCAACACCATGATCGCCTGGGTGAAGGCGAAGGGGTCGATCGACCCGGCCGGGTTCGCGGCGGTGGACTGGAAGCTCACGCGGAACGGCACGCCCGTCTTCTGAGCTGCGGGCTTCGTCACCTTCGGTCCACGAGCGGGGTCAGCGCCGGTGCCTCACGGGGCGGCGGGACCTGCTGCCGCTGCGTGAGGCCGAAGGTGGTGAAGGCGGTGCGGCGCGGGAGCGCGTACGCCTCCCTGCCCGTCAGGGAGTTGAGGATGATCGCGCTGCGCCAGGCGGCGAGGCCGAGATCCGGGGCGCCGACGCCGTGCGTGTGGGTCTCGGCGTTCTGTACGTACACCGTGCCGGTGACGGACGGGTCGAGGACGAGGCGGTAGTCCTCGTCGATGTGCGGGCGTTCCTGGCTGTCGCGGCGCATGTAGGGGTCGAGGCCGGCGAGGATGCGGTCGAGGGGGCGTTCGCGGTAGCCGGTGGCGAGGACGACGGCGTCGGTGGTGAGGCGGGAGCGGCTGTCCTGCCGGCCGTGCTCCAGGTGCAGTTCCACCTTGGTCGTCGCGACGCGGCCGGCGGTGCGGACCCGGACGCCGGGGGTGAGGGCGGCGTCGGGCCAGCCGCCGTGCAGGGTACGGCGGTACAGCTCGTCGTGGATGGCGGCGATGGTGGCGGCGTCGATGCCCTGGTGCAGCTGCCACTGCCCGGCGAGGAGCCGGTCGCGGGCGGACTCGGGCAGGTCGTGGAAGTAGCGGGTGTGGTCGGGGGTGAAGTGCTCCAGGCCGAGCTTGGAGTACTCCATCGGCGCGAAGGCCTCGGTGCGGCCCAGCCAGTGGAGCTTCTCGCGCCCGGCGGGCCGGTTGCGCAGCAGATCGAGGAAGATCTCGGCGCCGGACTGTCCGATGCCCACGACCGTGACGTGCTCGGCGGCGAGGAGGTCCGCGCGGTGGTCGAGGTAGTCGGCGGCGTGCACGACGGGCACGCCGGGGGCTTCGACGAGGGGCTTGAGGGGGTCGGGGACGTAGGGCTCGGTGCCGATGCCGAGGACGACGTTCCGCGTGTAGGCCCGACCGAGGGCCTCCGCTTCTCCGTCGGCGTCGAGCTGGGTGAAGTCGACCTCGAAGAGGTCGCGTTCGGGGTTCCAGCGGACGGCGTCGACCTGGTGGCCGAAGTGCAGCGCCGGGAGGTTCTCGCAGACCCAGCGGCAGTAGGCGTCGTACTCGGCGCGCTGGATGTGGAAGCGCTCGGCGAAGTAGAAGGGGAAGAGCCGCTCGCGGGACCTGAGGTAGTTGAGGAAGGTCCAGGGGCTGGTGGGGTCGGCGAGGCTCACCAGGTCGGCGAGGAACGGCACCTGGATGGTCGCGCCCTCGATGAGCAGGCCGGAGTGCCAGCCGAAGGCGGGGCGTTGCTCGTAGAAGGCGGTGTCGAGTTCGCCGAGCGGGTGGGCGAGCGCGGCGAGGGACAGGTTGAACGGGCCGATGCCGATGCCGACGAGGTCGCGGGGTGCGTCGGGCTCGTGGTGCGGGTGGTGGGGCCGGGTGGCCGGGGCGGGGTTCGGCTCGTGCGGCTGGGGGCTCGGCGCGGGGTTCATCGGGGGGTGTGTCCTTCCACGAGTGTCGCTTGCCGCGCTGTGACGAGGTGGAGCAGCGCGGCCAGGTCGTCGGGCCCGGTGGCGGGGTTGAGGAGGGTGGCCTTGAGCCAGAGCCGGCCGTCGAGGCGGGTCCGGCCGAGGACGGCGCGGCCGTCGGTGAGGAGTGCGCGCCGTACGGCGGCCACGGTGTCGTCGGTAGCGCCCGCGGGCCGGAACAGGACGGTGCTGATGACGGGCCGGGCGTGGAGTTCGAAGCCGGGGTGCTCCTCGACGAGGGCGGCGAGGTCCCTGGCCCGGGCGCAGACCTGGTCGACGAGCGTGCCGAGGCCGTCGCGGCCGAGGGTTTTGAGGGTGACGGCGAGCTTGAGGACGTCGGGGCGGCGGGTGGTGCGCAGGGACCGGCCGAGCAGGTCGGGCAGGCCGGCCTCGGTGTCGTCGGCGGCGTTGAGGTAGTCGGCGCGGTGCCGCAGGGCGGTGAGGTCGCGGGGGTTCTTGACGGCCAGGAGTCCTGCGGCGACCGGCTGCCAGCCGAGTTTGTGCAGGTCGAGGGTGACGGTGTCGGCGGCGTTGAGCCCGGTGAGCCGGGCGCGGTGGCGGTCGCTGAAGAGGAGGCCTCCGCCGTAGGCGGCGTCGATGTGCAGCCGGGCGCCGTGGGCCGCGCAGCGGGCGGCGATCTCGGGCAGGGGGTCGATGAGTCCGGCGTCGGTGGTGCCGGCGGTGGCGGCGACGAGCAGCGGTCCGGTCAGTCGGGTGAGGGTCTCGTCGAGCGCGACGGGGTCGAGCGTGCCGGCCGGGGCGGGTACGACGACGGGGTCGGGCAGCCCGAGCAGCCAGGCGGCGCGCGGCAGCGAGTGGTGGGCGTTGTCCCCGACCACGAGCCGCACGGATCCGCCGTACGCCTCCCTGGCGAGGAGGAGTGCGAGCTGGTTGGATTCGGTGCCGCCGGTGGTGATCAGGGAGGTTGCTTCGCGCTCCCCGGCCCCGTAGATCTCCCTGGCCAGGACTCCCGCGATCATCGCTTCCAGTTCCGACGCCGCCGGGGCCTGATCCCAGGAGTCCAGGGACGGGTTGAGGGCGGAGGCGGCCAGGTCGGCGGCGGTGGCGAGGGCGAGGGATGGGCAGTGGAGGTGGGCTGCGCACAGGGGGTGGGCCGGGTCGGCGGCGCCTTCGGCGAAGGCGCGGATGAGGACGTGCAGGGCGTTCGGGGCGCCCTGGTCGGGCAGGGCCTCCCCCACGGCCTGGCGCAGGCGCGCGGCGACCGCGTCCGGCCCGCCCGCCGGCAGCGGCCCGCCGCGTGCCCGGGCTCCGGCGTCCAGCGCCGCGAGCACGGTGTCGAGCAACGGCCGCAGGGCGCGCGGGCCTTCGGGGCCTGAGGCGAGGGGTGGCGTGCTCATGGGCTGTCCTCCGGGGTGCGGGGCGGCGCGCCCGAAAGGCCCAACGACCGGACCCGGGAGGAGGTACTTCCGTACCGGAAAACCTGTTGGAGCCGCTTCAGCCCTCCGTGGCCCCCTCAGCCCGTGAAGCCGTCCGCGTGGTCCTCGGCCCAGGCGGCGAAGGGACGGGCCGGCCTGCCGGTGATCTCCCGTACCGTGTCGGTGATCTCCGGCGGCGTGCCGACCGTGGCGGCGAAGGTCTGCAGCAGGGCCGGGAGCATGCCCGGCGGGACGTGCGGGAACAGTTCGGGGCCTGCCTCGTCCGCTGACAGCTCGGCGAAGCGCAGCCCACGGCCGAGGACGCGGCCGATCGTCGCGACCTGCCCGGCGTTGGTGATCGCCTCGGGCCCGGTGAGGCGGTGGGCGGCGCCCTCGTGGCCGTCGTCGAGGAGGGCGCGTTCGGCGACGGCGGCGATGTCGTCCTCGTGGACGGGGGCGGATTGCCCGTCGGCGAAGACACCGCGGACGGTGTCGCCGGCGCGGATCTGCGGGGCCCACTGGAAGGCGTTGGCGGCGAGCGCGCCCGGCCGCAGGAAGGTCCACGCCAGGCCGCTGTCGCGGACGTGCCGCTCGGCGGTGGCGTGCATGACGTGGATGGGGTGGCTCTCGTCGGCGCCCGAGTCGATGATCGAGGAGGACAGCAGGACCACGTGGCGCACTCCGGCGGCACGGGCCGCCGCCAGGAGGCCGGCGGTGCGGTCGCCGCCCGCCTGGACGTAGAGGAACAGCTTGGTTGCGCCCTCGAACAGGGCGGCCGGGTCGTCGAGGCGGAGTCGTACCGCCTCGGCGCCGGCGGGCAGGCGGGCCCGCTGCGGGTCGCGGGTCAGTGCCCGCACGGGCCGGCCGGCGGTGGTGAGGCGTTCGACCAGGGCACGGCCGACGTTTCCGGTGGGACCGGTCACTGCGATCACGAAGGACTCCTCGGGCTTGGTCGTCTTCTTCTGCCCGAGGCTAGGAAGGGCGGCCGGCCCACCGCATCGGCGAAAGGGACCAGCCGCGCCGTCCGTGTCCTACATCGCCGGTCCTACGCCTCCTGCCCTCCCTGCACCAGCAACGCCCGCCGCAGGTCGTCGAGTTGGTCGACGAGCTTGCGGCGCAGCGCCGGGATGGGTCCGGCGTCGCGCAGGCACTCCTCGCCGAGGCGGAGGTTCTCGGGGTCGACGGCATGGGCGGGGAAGGCCCAGCGGCCGGCGGCTTCGGCGATGGCGGGGCCGCGGCGCTCGGCGACGTCGACCGCGTCCGTGTAGTAGCGCGGCACGTAGGCGCGCACCAGGCCGGCCTGTTCGGGCTGCCAGAAGCCCTGGGCGGTCGCGGTGAACAGGTAGTTGGACAGTTCGTCGGAGCCGAACATCGCCTCCCAGGCGCGGGCCTTGGCCTCCGGGTCGGGCAGGGCGGCCCGGCAGCGGGCTGCGCCCTCCAGCCCGGTGGCGCTCGGGTCGCGTTCCAGTTCGGCGGCGATGGCGGCCTCGTCGGTGGCGCCGAGGACGGCGAGCCGGCCCAGGACGCGCCAGCGCAGCTCGGGGTCGAGCTCCGGGCCGCCGGGCACGGTGCCGTCGGCGAGCCAGGCGGCGATGGTGTCCGGGTGGGCGGCGGCGTCGATGCGGTGGCGTACGGCGATCAGGCGCAGGCCGGGATTGTCGCCGTCCTCGGTGCGGCGGATGAGGTCGCGGCACAGCTCGGAGAGCGTGGCGAGCGCGGCGGGCCGCTCCTCGGGCGTGAGGTAGCGGTCGGCGATGTACGTGGACGCGAAGGCGAGCACGCCCTGGACGATCGCGAGGTCGGTCTCCAGCGGGAGATGGGCCCGGGCGGTCTCCAGGTAGGCGGCGGGCGCCAGTTCGCCGTCGCGGACGGCGTCGCGCAGGGCGTTCCAGACGACCGCGCGGGTGAGCGGTTCGGGCAGGCCGGACAGCTCCTTGCGGACGGTCTCGAAGGACTCGGGGTCGAAGCGGACCTTGGCGTAGCTGAAGTCGCCGTCGTTGAGGAGGAGCAGCGCGGGGCGCTTGCCGATCGGGTGGGCGCCGGTCTGCGGCAGGTCCAGGTGAAGGCGTTCGCGCAGGACGAGGTGCCTGCCGTCGTCGCCGAGGTCCCGGTCGTACAGGCCGGCGGCGATGCGGTGCGGGCGGCTGCCGGTGCGGTCGACGGTGAGGGCGCAGGTGCCGTTCTCGCCGGGGGCGAGGTGCGGGGTGAGGGTGTCGACGCCGGTGGTGCGCAGCCAGGCGTCGGCCCAGGCGTGGACGTCGCGTTCGGTGGCGCCGGCGAGGGAGTCGATGAAGTCGGCGAGGGTGGCGTTGCCGAACCTGTGCCGGGTGAAGTGGGTGTTGATGCCGGCCAGGAAGTCCTTCTCGCCGAGCCAGGCGACCAGCTGCCGCAGCGCGCTGGCGCCCTTGGCGTAGGAGATGCCGTCGAAGTTGAGCAGCGCGGAGGCGGTGTCGTCGACGGCCTCGGGGGCGACGGGGTGGGTGGAGGGGCGCTGGTCGGCGTCGTAGCCCCAGGACTTGCGGTTGACGCCGAAGTCGGTCCACGTGTCGCTGAAACGGGTCGCCTCGGTGAGGGTCTGGTAGCCCATGTACTCGGCGAAGGACTCGTTCAGCCAGATGTCGTCCCACCACTTGAGGGTGACGAGGTCGCCGAACCACATGTGGGCCATCTCGTGGGCGACGACCATGGCGCGGGTCTGCCGCTCGGTGTCGGTGACGGCGGAGCGGTAGACGAACTCGTCGCGGAAGGTGACCAGTCCGGGGTTCTCCATGGCGCCCGCGTTGAACTCGGGGACGAAGGCCTGGTCGTAGGAGTCGAAGGGGTAGGGCTCGTCGAACTTCTCGTGGTAGCGGTCGAAGCACGCGCGCGTGACGTCGAGGAGCTCGTCGGCGTCGGTGTCCAGGTAGGGGGCCAGCGAGCGGCGGCAGTGCAGGCCGAAGGGCAGGCCGCGGTGCTCGGTGCGCACGGAGTGCCAGGGGCCGGCGGCGACGGCGACGAGGTAGGTGGAGATCAGTGGGGTGGGGGCGGCCTGCCAGAGGCCGTCGCCGGTGTGTTCGGTGACGCTGTTGGCGAGGACGGTCCAGCCCTGCGGGGCCTTCACCGACAGGTCGAAGACGGCTTTCAGGTCGGGCTGGTCGAAGGCTGCGAAGACGCGCTGGACGTCGTCCAGGAACAGCTGGGTGTAGACGTAGGTCTCGCCGTCGGTGGGGTCGGTGAAGCGGTGCATGCCCTCGCCGGTGCGGGAGTAGCGCATGTGCGCGTGCACGCGCAGTTCGTGCTCGCCGGCGGTGAGGTTCTTCAGGGGCAGCCGGTTGCCGTCCAGGGCTTCCGGGTCCAGGGGTTGTCCGTCGAGGGTGACGGAGCGCAGCTCGGCAGGCCTGACCTCGACGAAGGTGTCCCCGTCCGCGCGGGCGCTGAACCTGATCAGGGTGCGGGAGTCGAAGATCTCGTCGCCGGTGGTCAGGTCGAGTTCGATCGTGTAGCGGTGGACGTCGAGGAGCCCTGCTCGGGTCTGCGCTTCGTCGCGCGTCAGTACGGACATGCAGGACATGCTGCCTGATGGCACCGGCATGGCACAGAGGCGGATCGGTACGCGCCCAATGTCCGGTCTATGCGCGGTCTTTTTCGAGCTCCCCGGCGTGCGCCCCCGAGGGCCGCTGGGGCGGCACGCGCGCGTCGGGGTGGGGCAGGGCGGGGCGCTGGGGGTGTGCGGCGGTCTCGGTGTGCTCCCGGACCTGGGCACGCAGCCGGCGCACCTCCTGCGCCAGGGCGAGGTGGTGCCGGTGGGCGTCGTAGAGGTAGCGGACCTTGGTGCGCAGGGCCCAGGGGTCCACGGGTTTCATGACGAGGTCGGCGACGCCGAGGCCGAAGGCGGCGGTGGTCAGTTCCTGGTCGGGGCCGAAGCCGGTGAGCAGGATCACCGGGATGTGCTGGGTCTGTTCCACGCGCCGCATGTAGCGCACGACCTCCAGTCCGCTGACGCCGGGCATGCGCACGTCGAGCAGGAGCAGGCCGACCTGGCCGCGCAGCACCTGTTTGAGCGCCTCGTCACCGCTGGTGGCCCGGCCGAGCTGATAGCCCAGCGGGGCCAGGGCGCTCTCCAGCGCGTACAGCGTGTCCTCGTGATCGTCGACGATGAGGATCCTGGTATCCGACGGCATGGCCCGACGTCCCCTCCCTGTGGAGGACCAGAGTAAGTCCGGGACACTGACGCGTAGTACTTGTCAGCTGACATGCTGTGCACAGCGCAGCATGCCCCGCGCGGGCCGCGGTGTCACTCCCCCGGGGGTGGTCGCGCGAGGTTCAGTTGCGGCCGGGTGCCGAGCCGTTGAGCGCCTCGTCTGCGATGCGCTCGTGGTGGCGGATGACCTCGGCGACGATGAAGTTCAGGAACTTCTCCGCGAAGGCCGGGTCCAGTTTGGCGTTCTCGGCGAGTGCGCGCAGCCGGGCGATCTGGCGGGCCTCGCGGGCCGGGTCGGCGGGCGGCAGCTGGTGCCGGGCCTTGAGGAGGCCGACCTGCTGGGTGCACTTGAAGCGCTCGGCGAGCATGTGGACGACGGCCGCGTCGATGTTGTCGATGCTGTCGCGCAGGCGGGCGAGTTCCTCACGGACGGCGGGGTCGACGTCACCGGTGCCGTTGTTGCTGGTGGTCATGGCAGGTCAGCCTAAGGGGCGCACGCCCGGCGGCCGCGGGCCGTCTCACAACTCGGCGGTCCTCAGCCGCTTGTGGAAGTAGACGTCCTCGTGTCCGCCGGGCACGCCCTCGATGCGTGCCCGTTCGCGGAAGCCGAGCCGCGGGTAGAAACCGGGCGCCTGGAAGCTGTACGTGGAGACGATCATGTCCGTGCAGCCCCGCCGGACGGCCTCTTCCTCCGCGGCGCGCATCAGCCGGCCGCCCCAGCCGGCGTGCCGCTGGTCCGCGCGCACCCAGAGCATGTCCACGCAAGCCAGGCTGCCCCAGGTCCAGGCGGTGAGCCCGCCGATCAGGTCGGCGGCCTCGTCGGCGACGCGGACGGAGAGAGGCTCGGTGGTGGCGCCGTCGGCGGCTGCGGTGTTGAAGGCGGTCAGCTCCTCGTCGAGCCGCTTCTCGAGTTCGTGGTCCTGGCCGCCCACCTGGAGCGATGCGGCGACGGAGCGCTGTTCGCTGGTCACGGCCCGGATTCTGCCAGCGGCCCAGGGCGGCGACGACCGGTTTTCACGGCGGCGGCGCGGCCCCGCGGCCGTCACACTTTCGTACAGTGGAATCGGGTTCAGGGGCGTCTTGGGGGTGAGGCGTGGCGAACGACGGGCCGGTCGAGCACGGCTACCCGCATCTGGAGACGGTGCGGGCTGCCATCACGGCGCTGTACAAGCGGCTGTCGTACGACACGATCCAGACGTTCGCCACCAGCGTGGTCCCCGCCGATGTGGCGTTCTGTGACACCGACGACCTGTATCTGGGGGCGCAGCGGGTGGCGCACGAGCTGGTGCGGCACTACCGGCTGCCGGACGCCCGGCTGATCGTGAGCTTCAGGGAGATGCGGCACGCGGCGAACGTGGAGCTCGCGGCCGGGCCGGAGTACTTCGTGGAGCTGAACGACCGGTTCCGTTCGCATCGGCGGGACATCGGGGCGGCCCTCGCGCACGAGGTGATGCACGTGTACCTGCATCGTCTCGACCTGTCCTTCCCGGGCGTGCGGGACAACGAGATTCTGACGGACACGGCGGCGACGTATCTGGGCGCGGGCTGGCTGTTGCTGGACGCGTACCGGGAGGACCGGGCGTCGTCCCAGAAGCTGGGGTATCTCACGCCGGAGGAGTTCGGGTACGTGCTGGCCAAGCGGGCGCTGGTCTTCGGGGAGGACCCGTCGGTGTGGTTCACCAGTCCGCAGGCGTACACGGCGTATGTGAAGGGGATGGAGCTGGCCCGCCGTGACGAGCAGCAGCCGCCGTTGACCGCGGCGGGGTGGGCGGGGCGGCGGCGGTACGCGCGCGATCGGCGGCATGCGCCGGCCGGGCCGCCGCAGCCGGGTGTGCGGTACTCGTTCACTCCCGACGGGGGTGGGCGGTTGCGCGTGTCGTTTCCCTGTCCGACCTGTCATCAGCGGATCAGGGTGCTGGTGCGGGGGCGGGTTCGGGCGCGGTGTGCGTTGTGCCGGAGCGTGTTGGAGTGCGACACGTAGGTGTGCGCGGGGGTGGGGAAAAGGATCACTCGCCGGTCTTCCTACGCCCCGTACACGCGCCCGGGCTCGCCCGCCTCCGCCAGCAGTTTCCGCGCCGCCTCCCCCGCCTCCGCCGGAGCCCACCGCTCGCCCTTGTCCACGCCCGGGCCCGGGCGCCAGCCCTCCATCACCGTGATGCGGCCGCCCTCCACCTCGAAGACCCGGCCCGTCACCCCGGCGCTCGCGGCCGAGCCGAGCCAGACGACCAGCGGGGAGACGTTCTCCGGGGCCATCGTGTCGAAGCCCGAGTCGGGCGCCGCCATGGTGTCGGCGAAGGTGCGCTCCGTCATGCGGGTCCGGGCGGCGGGGGCGATCGCGTTGACCTGGACGCCGTAGCGGCGCAGTTCGGCCGACGCGACCAGGGTCAGGGCGACGATTGCGGCCTTGGCGGCGCTGTAGTTGCCCTGTCCGACCGAGCCCAGCAGGCCCGCGCCGCTGCTGGTGTTGACGATCCGCGCCTCTGGCCGGCGGCCCGCCTTGGCCTCGGACCGCCAGTGTGCGGCGGCGTGCCGCAGGGGCAGGAAGTGGCCCTTGAGGTGGACGCGTACGACGGCGTCGAAGTCGTCCTCGTCCAGGTTGACCAGCATCCGGTCGCGCAGGAAGCCCGCGTTGTTGACGAGCGTGTCGAGCCGGCCGTACGTCTCCAGGGCCGCCCGGACGAGGGAGACGGCGCCTTCGGTCGTGGCGACGTCGCCGCCGTGCGGCACCGCCTCGCCGCCCGCCGCGCGGATCTCCTCGGCTACGCGGCCGGCCGGGCTGCCGGGACCGGGCGTCCCGTCGGCTCCGGGTGTGCCGTCGAGGCCGACGCCGAGATCGTTGACGACGACCCGCGCGCCCTCGGCGGCGAACGCGAGGGCGTGGGCGCGGCCGAGGCCCCGGCCCGCGCCGGTGACGACGACGACCCGGCCGTCGCAGATTCCGCTCATCTCGGGTCTCCTTTCATGTCATCTCCTTGTTCGCCGTCGAGGCGTCAAGGAACGCGGGGCGCACCCCGCCGCCGTGGACGAGCAGACTCGCCCCGCTGATGTAGGCGGCGGCGTCCGAGGCGAGGAAGACCGCGGCCCGGCCGACGTCGGACGGCTCGGCGAGACGGCCGAGCGGGACGGTGCGGGCGACGGCGGCGACGCCGTCCTGGTCGCCGTAGTGGAGGTGGGACAGTTCGGTGCGGACCATGCCGACGACGAGGGTGTTGACCCGGATGTCGGGCGCCCACTCCACGGCCATCGAGCGGGCGAGGTTCTCCAGGCCCGCCTTGGCGGCGCCGTAGGCGGCGGTGCCCGGTGAGGGGCGTCCTCCGCTGACGCTGCCGATCATGACGATCGAGCCCCTGGCCCGCCGGAGGTGCTCGTACGCGGCGAGGGACACGGTCAGCGGAGCCACGAGGTTGAGCTCCACCACGCGCGCGTGCCGGTCGGCGCCGGCGTGGGTGAGCGGGCGGTGGGGGCTGCCGCCCGCGTTGTTGACGAGGACGTCCAGCCGGGGCAGCTCGCCGCACAGGCGCCGGACGGCCTCGGCGTCCCGGACGTCCAGCGCCACGAACTCCGTTCCGGGCAGCGGGACTTCCGGGGGGCGGCGGGCACAGACCACGACCTCGGCACCCGCCCGTACGAAGGCACGCGCGATGCCGGCACCGACGCCCCGGGTCCCGCCCGTGACGACGGCGACCTTCCCGTCCAGCTCCATTCGCTGCTACCTTCCACCTAACAAACGTTTGGTGGAAAGGTAGCTGATGCGGCCATGGGTGTCTCCACCTCGTGCGTGGAAAAGGGCATAGCCGTCGTCACGGTCGACTTCCCGCCGGTGAACGCCCTGCCGGTGGCCGGCTGGTTCGCCCTGGCCGACGCGGTGCGCGCGGCCGGGCGCGACCCGGAGGTCCGGTGCGTGGTGCTGACGGCCGAGGGGCGCGGGTTCAACGCGGGTGTGGACATCAAGGAGATACAGAAGGACGGCAACAGTGCGCTGATCGGCGCCAACCACGCCTGCGCGGAGGCCTTCGCCGCGGTGTACGACTGCGCGGTGCCGGTCGTGGCGGCGGTGCACGGTTTCTGCCTGGGCGGCGGTATCGGGCTGGTGGGCAACGCGGACGTGATCGTGGCGAGCGAGGACGCCGTCTTCGGGCTGCCCGAGCTGGACCGGGGCGCGCTGGGCGCGGCCACCCATCTGGCCCGGTTGGTCCCGCAGCACCTGATGCGCGCCCTGTACTACACCTCGCGCACGGCGACCGCGGCCGAGTTGCACACGCACGGCTCGGTGTGGCAGGTCGTGCCGCGCGGGGAACTGCGAGCCGCCGCGCTGACTCTGGCCCGCGGGATCGCCGCCAAGGACGGGCAGCTGCTGCGCCTGGCCAAGGCAGCCATCAACGGCATCGATCCGGTCGACGTGCGCCGCAGCTATCGCTTCGAGCAGGGGTTCACCTTCGAGGCGGGCCTGAGCGGGGTGGCCGGCCGGGTGCGCGCCGGCTTCGGGAAGGAGGGCACGTAGGTGAGCGACAAAACGATGACGGCCGACGAGGCCGTGTCCCGCCTGTCCAGCGGCATGACCCTCGGCATCGGCGGCTGGGGCTCGCGCCGCAAGCCGATGGCCCTGGTGAGGGCACTGCTCAGGTCGGAGGTCACCGATCTCACGGTCGTCTCGTACGGCGGCCCGGACGTGGGCATGCTGGCCGCCGCCGGGCGGATCCGGGAGCTGGTCACGGCGTTCGTCACCCTCGACTCGATCCCCCTGGAGCCGCACTACCGCGCGGCCCGCGAGCATGGCGCCTTCGCACTGACGGAGGTCGACGAGGCGATGTTCATGTGGGGTCTGCACGCGGCGGCGAACCGGCTGCCGTTCCTGCCGGTGCGGGCCGGCCTCGGCTCGGACGTGATGCGGGTCAACCCCGGTTTGCGGACCGTCACTTCACCGTACGAGGACGGGGAGACGTTCGTGGCGATGCCCGCGCTGCGGCTCGACGCGGCCCTGGTGCACATGAACCGCGCCGACCGGCTGGGCAACGGGCAGTACCTGGGCCCGGACCCCTACTTCGACGACCTGTTCTGCGAGGCGGCGGACACGGCGTACGTCAGCTGCGAACGCATCGTCGACACGGCCGAGCTGACGAAGGCGGCGGCACCCCAGACCCTGCTGGTCAAGCGGCACACGGTGACAGGCGTCGTGGAGGCTCCGAACGGGGCGCACTTCACGTCCTGCGCGCCCGACTACGGCCGGGACGAGGCCTTTCAGAAGACGTACGCGACGACACCCTGGCCTCAGTTCGCGGCCCGGTTCCTCGCTGGAGACGAGCAGGCGTACCGGTCGGCCGCCGGGGAGGGGACATGACGGGGGCCACCCGCGCCGAGTACTGCGTGATCGCCTGCGCCGAGGCCTGGCGGGGTGACGGCGAGGTGCTCGCGAGCCCCATGGGGCTGATCCCCTCCATCGGCGCCCGGCTCGCCCGGCTCACCTTCGCGCCGGACCTGCTGCTGACCGACGGCGAGGCGCTGCTGGTCCGCCCGGACGGGACGCCGGAGGGCTGGCTGCCGTACCGGCAGCATCTGGCCCTGGTGACCGGCGGCCGGCGGCACGTGATGATGGGCGCGAGTCAGATCGACCGGTTCGGCAACCAGAACATCTCGTGCATCGGCGACTGGGAGCGACCGAGGCGGCAGCTGCTCGGGGTGCGCGGCGCGCCGGTCAACACCCTGAACAATCCGACCAGTTACTGGATCCCAAGGCACTCCCGGCGGGTCTTCGTCGAGCGGGTCGACATGGTCTGCGGAGTCGGGTACGACCACGCGGCCGGCGCGCGTCACCACCGCATCCCGCGGGTCGTCTCCGACCTGGGTGTCTTCGACTTCGCCACCGCCGACCATTCGATGCGGCCGGCCTCGCTGCACCCGGGTGTCACGGCGGAGCAGGTCAGGGAGGCGACGGGCTTCGAGCTCGCCGTCCCGGACGAGGTGCCGCCGACCCGCGAGCCGACCGCCGAGGAGCTCCGGCTGATCCGCGAGGTCCTCGACCCGGCCGGTACCCGTACCAGGGAGGTCGCCTCGTGATGGAGACGGCGCTGACCCGGCTGACCGGTGTCCACCATCCGGTCGTGCAGACCGGGATGGGCTGGGTGGCGGGCCCCCGGCTGGTCTCCGCCACGGCGAACGCGGGCGCTCTCGGCATCCTGGCCTCGGCGACGATGACGCTCGACCAGTTGCGCGCAGCCGTCCGGGAGGTCCGGTCCCGTACCGACGCGCCGTTCGGTGTGAACCTGCGCGCCGACGCGGCGGACGCCGGCGACCGTGTGCGGATCCTGATCGAGGAGCGCGTCCGGGTCGCCTCCTTCGCCCTGGCCCCGTCCCGGGAGCTGATCGGCGAGCTCAAGGAGGCCGGTGTGGTCGTCATGCCGACCGTGGGGGCACGGCGGCACGCCGAGAAGGTCGCCGGCTGGGGCGCGGACGCGGTGCTCGTGCAGGGCACCGAGGGCGGCGGGCACACCGGCGAGGTGGCCACGACGGTGCTGCTGCCGCAGGTGGTGGACGCCGTGGACCTGCCGGTCGTGGCGGCGGGCGGGTTCTTCGACGGGCGGGGACTGGTCGCGGCGCTGGCCTACGGGGCGGCGGGCGTCGCCATGGGTACGCGGTTCCTGCTCACCTCGGACTCGACCGTGCCGGAGGCGGTGAAGGCGCGGTACCTGGCGGCGACGGTGCGGGACGTGACGGTCACCAGGGCGGTGGACGGGCTTCCGCATCGCATGCTGCGGACGGAACTGGTCGAGGCGCTGGAGCGGTCCGGCCGGGTGAGGGGTGCCCTCCAGGCGGCCCGCAGGGCGGCGGGCTACCGGAAGCTGTCCGGCACGAGCTGGCGCCGGATGCTCCAGGAGGGCCTTGCCCTCAGGCACGGCAAGGACCTGACCTGGAGCCAGGTCCTGCTCGCCGCGAACACCCCGATGCTGCTCAAGGCGTCCATGGTGGACGGCCGTACGGATCTGGGGGTGATGGCGTCCGGGCAGGTCGCCGGGGTGATCGACGACCTGCCCTCGTGCGCGGAGCTGGTGGAGCGGATCATGAAGGAGGCCGAGGACACCCGGCGGCGTCTCACAGCCTCTCGATGATCGTCACATTGGCCTGTCCGCCGCCCTCGCACATGGTCTGCAGGCCGAACCGGCCGCCGATGCGCTCCAGTTCGTGCAGCAGGGTCGTCATCAGTTTCACGCCGGTCGCGCCGAGCGGATGGCCCAGCGCGATGGCACCGCCGTTGACGTTGACGTTCTCCGGATCCGCGCCCGTCTCCTTCAGCCAGGCCAGGACGACCGGGGCGAAGGCCTCGTTGATCTCGACGAGGTCGATGTCGCCGATGGTCATGCCGGTCTTCTTCAGGGCGTGGGCGGTGGCCGGGATGGGGGCGGTGAGCATGCGGATCGGGTCCTCGCCGCGCACCGAGAGATGGTGCACGCGCGCGCGGGGGGTGAGCCCGTGTTCGCGCACCGCCCGCTCGGAGGCCAGCAGCATCGCCGCCGCCCCGTCGGAGACCTGCGAGGAACACGCGGCGGTGATCGTGCCGCCGTCGATGACCGGCTTGAGCCCGGCCATCTTCTCCAGGGAGGTGTCCCGGCGCGGGCCCTCGTCGGCGGTGACGTCCCCGTACGGCACGGTCTCGCGGTCGAAGCGGCCCTCGTCGATCGCGCGCACCGCCCGCTGGTGGGACCGCAGGGCGAACTCCTCCTGCTCCTGCCTGCTGATCCCCCACTTCGCGGCGATCATCTCGGCGCCCGCGAACTGGTTCACGGGCTTGTCCCCGTACCGCGCCCGCCAGCCCGCACTGCCCGCGAACGGGCCCTGGGTCAGCCCCAGCGGCTCGGCGGCCTGCCGGGTGGCGAAGGCGATGGGGATCATCGACATGTTCTGCACACCGCCGGCGACCACCAGGTCCTGGGTGCCGGACAGCACGGCCTGCGCGGCGAAGTGCACGGCCTGCTGCGAGGAACCGCACTGCCGGTCGACGGTCACGCCCGGCACCTCCTCGGGCAGCCCGGCCGCCAGCCAGCAGGTCCGCGCGATGTCACCGGCCTGCGGCCCCACGGCGTCCAGACAGCCGAGGACGACGTCCTCCACGGCGGCCGGGTCCACGCCCGAGCGGCTCATCAGCTCCTTCAGCACATGCGCGCCGAGGTCGGCCGGATGGACCGCGCTCAGTCCTCCCCCGCGCCGCCCGACGGGCGTGCGGACCGCTGCGACGATGTAGGCCTCGGCCATGGCAACTCCCTCACTCAAAAGGGCTATTCGCGTACGGCGATCCCGTCCAGCACCATCGACAGGTACTGCCGGGCGATCTCGTCCGGGCTGTGCCGGCCGCCCGGCCGGTACCAGGACGCGGCCACCCACACCGTGTCGCGCACGAAGCGGTAGGTGAGCCGGACGTCGAGGTCGGCCCGGAAGGCCCGTTCGGCGACGCCGCGCTCCAGCGTGGACAGCCACGCCTTCTCGAATCTGCGCTGCGAATCGGCGAGGAACGCGAACCGCTCCTGCGCCACGAGCTGCTTGCTCTCCTTCTGGTAGATCGCGACGGCCGCGCGATGCCGGTCGATCTCCCGGAACGACTCGGTGACCAGGGCCTGAAGCGTCTCGCGCGGCCCGAGTCCGGCACCCAGCACGGCGTCGTAGCCGTCCCAGAGCTCGTCGAGGAAGGTGCGCAGGATCTCCTCCAGCATCGACTCCTTGGAGTCGAAGTGGTAGTAGAGGCTGCCCGCGAGCATCCCCGCGTGGTCCGCGATCTTGCGGACGGTGGTGGCGTTGTAGCCCTGCTCGGCGAAGACCTCGGCGGCGGTGCCGAGGAGTTCGCCGCGGCGGTCGCGAGCGGCAGCGGCCGCGGGGGGCTCTGTGGCGGTCACCTGGGGCTTCTTCTTCGTAGGAGGCACGGGTCCATTGTCGTCCTAGGGGTGCCGGCTGCTGACGGAGACCACTTCGCCGGTCATGTACGAGGAATAGCCGGAGGCCAGGAACACGATCACGTTGGCCACCTCCCAGGGCTCGGCGTACCGCCCGTACGCCTCGTCGGCGGTCAGCTCGGCGAGCAGCTCGGGCGTGGTCACCTTCACCAGGTGCGGGTGCATGGCGAGGCTGGGCGCGACGGCGTTGACCCGCACCCCGTACTCGGCCGCCTCGACCGCCGCGCACCGGGTCAGTGCCATCACGCCGGCCTTCGCGGCGGCGTAGTGGGCCTGCCCCGCCTGGGCGCGCCAGCCGACGACGGAGGCGTTGTTGACGATCACCCCGCCGCTGCCCCGCATGTGACGGAGCGCGGCCCGCACGCACCGGAACGTGCCGTTCAGTGTCACCTCCAGGACGCGGGACCACTGATCGTCGGTCATGTCGACGAGGTCCGCGGTGCCGCCGAGACCGGCGTTGTTGACCACGACGTCGAGGCGTCCGTGTTCCCGTACGGCCGTGTCGAAGAGGGCGCGCACCTGCGTCTCGTCGGTGACGTCGCAGGGCGCCGCGGCGACCGACGCCGCGCCGAACTCGCCGGCCAGCTCCGCCTCGTGCTCCTTGAGCCGCCGTACGTGCGCGTCGCTGATCAGGACGCGCGCGCCCTCCTCCAGGAAGCGGCGCGCGGTGGCCCCGCCGATCCCCGCGCCGGCCGCGGCGGTGATGACGGCGGTCCGTCCCTCCAGCACGCCGTGACCGGGCACGTACGACGGACTATCGACGTCTGTCATGGGCTCAAGCTAACCTACCAAACACTTGTTAGGGAAGGAGGCGGGTCGTGGATCTCGCGTTCTCGCCGGCGGACGAGGAGTTCCGCACCGAAGTGCGTCAGTGGCTGCGCGCGCGTGTGCCGCGCGAGCCCCTGCCCTCCCTGGAGACGGCGGAGGGCTTCGAAGCCCATCGCGCCTGGGAGGCGGAGCTGGCCGCGGACCGCTGGTCGGTGGTCGACTGGCCGGCGGAGTACGGCGGACGGGAGGCGGGGCTCCTGCGGTGGCTGCTCTTCGAGGAGGAGTACTACGCGGCGGACGCCCCGGGACGCGTCGGGCAGAACGGCATCCACCTGCTCGCCCCCACCCTCTTCGCTCATGGCACCGAGGAACAGCGGGCCCGGGTGCTGCCCCCGATGGCCCGCGGCGAGGTGATCTGGGCGCAGGCCTGGTCGGAGCCCGAGGCCGGTTCGGACCTGGCGTCCCTGCGGGCGAGGGCCGTGCGCACCGACGGCGGCTGGCTCCTGAGCGGCCAGAAGACGTGGTCCTCGCGCGCCGCGTTCGCCGACCGCGCCTTCGGCCTGTTCCGCAGCGACCCGGACACCGCCAAGCCCCACCAGGGCCTGACGTACCTCATGTTCGGCCTGCGCGCACCCGGCGTGACGGTCCGCCCGATCGCCCGCCTCGACGGCAAGCCGGCGTTCGCGGAGCTGTTCCTGGACGAGGTCTTCGTGCCCGACGAGGACGTGATCGGCGAACCCGGCCGGGGCTGGCGGATCGCGATGGCGACGGCGGGCGACGAACGCGGGCTGATGCTCCGCTCCCCGGGCCGTTTCCTCGCCGCCGCGCGGCGGCTGGGCGAGCTGTGGCGGGAGAGGGGCGGTCCGGTCTCCGAGCGGGACCGGGTGGCCGACGCCCTGATCGGCGCCCGCGCCTACCAGCTCTTCACGTACGCGGCCGCCTCGCGCTGCCTGGACGGCGAAGCCGTCGGCCCGGAGTCGAGCCTGAACAAGGTCTTCTGGTCCGAACTGGACATCGCGCTGCACGAAACGGCCCTCGACCTCCTCGGCCCTGAGGGCGAGCCGGCGGACACCGACTGGGCGCAGCGGTACGTCTTCGCGCTCGCCGGCCCGATCTACGCGGGCACGAACGAGATCCAGCGCGACATCATCGCCGAGCGCCTGCTCGGCCTGCCGAAGGGACGCCGCTGATGCGTTTCCTCCTCGACGCCGAGCAACACGCCTTCGCCGCCTCGCTCGACGCCCTGCTGACGGCGGCGGACACACCGGCGGTGGTGCGGGACTGGAGCCAGGGCGACCACGCGAGCGGGCGTGCGCTGTGGTCCCGCCTCGCGGAGGCGGGAGTGCTCGCGCTGGCGGTGCCGGAGAGGTACGAAGGCGGACTGGGGCCGCGTCCGGCAGAGCTGGCCGTCGCCTTCGTCGAGTTGGGCCGCCACGCGGTACCGGGCCCGCTGGTCGAGACGGTCACGGCGGCGGCGCTCCTCAGCGGTGCGGACCCGGGCACCGCCAAGCGACTGCTCCCGGAGCTGGCGTCGGGCGGGACGATGGCGACGGTGGGGCTGGAGAAGTCGTACGCCCTGGACGGTGACGCCGCCGCCCTCCGCCTCTCCTGCTCCCCCGACGGCATACGCCTCTCCCCCGGTCACGGCCCCGTCCGCCCCTCCCTCGACCCGGCCCGCCGCCTCACGCCCCTCACCCCCGGCGGCGAGTTCCTCGTCCCCGGGCCGCTCACGGAACAGGCCCTCGCCTGGGCCCGCCTCGCCACCGCCGCACAGGCCCTGGGCATCGGCCTGGCGCTTCTCGACAAGACCGTCGCCCACGTCCGGCAGCGCTGCCAGTTCGGGGTGCCCGTCGGGTCGTTCCAGGCGGTCAAGCACCGGCTGGCCGACGCGAAGATCGCCCTGGAGTTCGCGCGTCCGCTGGTCTTCGGCGCCGCCCTGACCATGCGGCAGGCCGAGGTCGCCGCAGCCAAGGTCGCCGCATGCGAGGCGGCGTACAGCACCGCCCGCACCGCGCTGCAACTGCACGGCGCGATCGGCTACACGGCGGAGTACGGCCTGTCGCTGTGGCTGACCAAGGCCCGGGCCCTGCGCACCGCCTGGGGCGATCCCCACGAGTGCCGGGCCCTGGTCGTCAATGCGGCTGGTGATCGCCGCTGGTGATCTCCCGGTACTCCTCCACGGTCGGCTTCTCGACCCGCGCGTCCGGTCCGAACATCGCCTTCGCGAGGCGCGCACGCAGCCGCTCGGACCGCCTGACCTTGCGACGCACGCCCCCCGCGTCGACCACGGGCCCCATCGCGTACGGCGGGCGCTGCTCGTGCTGGGTGAGGGTGAACAGCTCCGCCTGCGAGAGGGACTCGTGCACCTCGATGTACTCGCCGTTCGGCAGCCGTTTGATGGTGCCGGTCTCCCTGCCGTGCAGCACCTTGTCGCGGTCGCGGCGCTGGAGGCCCATGCAGATCTTCTTGGTGACGATGAAGGCGACGACCGGCAGCACGAAGGCGCCGATCCGCACGAACCAGGTGATCACGTTGATGGACAGATGCAGATGTGTGGCCACGATGTCGTTGCCGCCGCCGATCAGCAGCACCGCGTACAGGGTCAGCCAGGCCACGCCCAGGCCGGTGCGCACGGGCGCGTTGCGCGGCCGGTCCAGGATGTGGTGCTCGCGTTTGTCGCCGGTGATCCACGCCTCGATGAAGGGATAGACGCCGATGGCGAGCATGACCAGCGGGAAGAGCGCGAACGGGATGAACACGCCGAGCACCAGCGTGTGCCCCCACAGGTTGATCTCCCATCCCGGCATCACCCGGATCAGCCCCTCCGAGAACCCGAGGTACCAGTCGGGCTGGGCGCCCGTGGTGACCAGGTCGGGGCGGTAGGGGCCGAAAGCCCACACGGGGTTGATCTGGGCGATCGCGCCCATGATGGTCAGGACACCGAAGACGAGGAAGAAGAAGCCGCCCGCCTTGGCCATGTAGACCGGCAGGAAGGGCATCCCGACGACCGACCGCTCCTTGCGTCCGGGCCCCGGGAACTGGGTGTGCTTGTGGTGGAAGACCAGGATCAGATGGACGGTCACCAGGCCCAGCATGATCCCGGGCAGCAGCAGCACATGGACCGGGAAGAGGCGCGAGATGATGTCGTCGCCCGGGAACTCCCCGCCGAAGAGGAAGAACGCCACATACGTCCCGACGATCGGGATCGACAGGATCGCGCCGTGCGCGAAGCGCAGGCCGGTGCCGGACAGCAGGTCGTCCGGGAGGGAGTAGCCGGTCAGGCCGGTGATGATGCCGAGCATCAGCAGGGTCCAGCCGAACACCCAGTTGAGCTCGCGCGGCTTGCGGAAGGCGCCCGTGAAGAACACCCGCATCATGTGCACCATCATGCCGGTGATGAAGACCAGTGCCGCCCAGTGGTGGATCTGCCGCATCAGCAGCCCGCCGCGCACGTCGAAGCTGATGTCCAGGGTGGACTCGAACGCCCTGGACATGAGCACGCCGTTGAGCTCCGTGTAGGACCCCTGGTAGACGACCTCCTGCATGCTCGGCTCGAAGAACAGGGTGAGGTAGACGCCGGTGAGGATCAGGACGATGAAGCTGTAGAGGGTGACCTCGCCCAGCATGAAGGACCAGTGGTCCGGGAAGACCTTGCGCATGTTGGCCTTGGCCAGCCCGTAGAGGCCGAGCCGCCCGTCCGCCCAGTCGGCGAGCTTCTCGCCCTTGCCGGCGGGAGGCCTCCTGCGGGCGGAAGCCGTCCCGTACATCCGTCGTGCGCCGTCGTCGTGCACCTGTCGTCCGCCGTCGCCGTACACCCGTCGTGCGCCGTCGTCGCCCATACGTCGTCGCCTCCCCGTCGGATCCTTCCCAGCGTGGCACGACAGCGCGACCGTGCAAATGGGGCGGATGGGCGGATAGGCCAAGAGGCGGGTCGGTTAGGCCAAGGGGGGCGAGCAGGCGACTCGGGGGGGGATCAGGCCGACCGCACGATCCCCTGCGCCCGCGCGTCCACCAGCCACTTCGGGAACTCGTTCACCAGCCGGTCGTACAGCTCGCCGTCCGGTACCTTCCGCGGCTCCTCACCCGCGTGGAAGAACCCGGCGTTGTCGACGACCCGCGTGCCCGGCACGGGCAGCTCGTCCAGCTTGCGCAGGAAGTCGAACTGCTTGCTGCCCGGGTCGCCGAAGCCGATGAACTGCCAGAACAGCGGCAGCCTCGCCGCCTTGCACAGGTACCGCTCCGCGGCGAGCTTGTTGATGGGCCCGCCGTCGGTCTGGAAGACCACGAGGGCCGGCTCGGTCGCCCCGCTGTCGATGTAGTGGTCGATGACGGCGTCCATCGCCAGGTGGTAGCTGGTCTTCCCCATGTGCCCGAGCTCGGCCACGATCTGCTCGATCTTCCCCTGATGGTCGGCGAGCGCGATGTCGGTGACGGCGTCGACGTCGGTGGAGAAGAACACGACCGGTACCGTGCCGTCGTCGTCGAGATGCGCCGACAGCCCGAGCACCCGGTCGGCCAGCGCCTGCACACTGCCGTCCTTGTAGTACGGCCTCATCGAGCCGGAGTAGTCGACCACGAGGTAGACCGCAGCGCGCAGCCCGTCCAGGCCGTGCTTCGTGAGGGAGACCCCGGCGCTCTTGTAGAGGTTCACGAGCGCGGGAGCGGTCTCCTGGACCTTGCTCAGACTGATCGCGACCATGGCCCCACCCTCTCACTCCTCGACGACCACTCCGTCGCTCAGTTCCAGCACCCTGTCGGCCAGGCCGAGGAGTTGGGGGTCGTGGGTGGCGACGAGGGCCGTGACGCCCTCGCTGCGGACCACGGCCCGCAGCAGTTCCATCACCGCCCGACCGGTGGCGGCGTCGAGCTGACCGGTCGGCTCGTCGGCGAGCAGCAGGGCCGGGCGGTTGGCGAGGGCCCGGGCGATGGCGACCCGCTGCTGCTGTCCGCCGGAGAGCTCGGCGGGCCGCTGCCTCTCGTGGCCGGCGAGGCCCACCAGGGCCAGGAGCAGCGCCACCCGCTCCTCGCGTTCGCGCGGCTCGGCCCGGCGCAGCCGCAGCGGCACGCCCACGTTCTCGGCGGCGGTGAGGATGGGGATCAGCCCGAAGGACTGGAAGACGAAGCCGATCCGGTCGCGGCGCAGTTCCAGCAGCTCGCTCCCGGTCAGCGCCGACAGGTCCGTGCCGTCCACGACGACACGGCCGCGCTGCGGGGAGTCGAGGCCGCCGATCATATGGAGGAGCGTCGTCTTGCCGGAGCCCGAACGGCCTTTGAGGGCGACCAGTTCACCGCGCCGGACGGCGAAGGAGGCCCCGCGCAGCGCGTGCACGGCCGCGGTACCCGTGCCGTAGGAGTGGTGCAGGTCCTCCACTCTCAGCATCGGCTCGTCCGCCGCGTCGACGGCGAGGGCGGCACCGGACCCCGGGCTGGTGTTCTCGGTCATCACCGCATCTCATACGGAACCGGTCCGGGCGGTCAAGAGCGGAACACCTTGCGCTCGAGCACATGTGCCGGACAGGTAAGTCCGTGATATGCATGCCGGGTTGGGAGATCAGCGGTTCGGCCATCGGGTGGGGGAAGAGTGACCGGCTTACTGCTGCTGCGCCTGCGTGCGCATCGGCTGCTCCTCACGGCCGCCCTGTTCGCCGTCCTGCTGACCACCTCGGTGCTCGCCGCCCTGGCCGCCTTCTCCGGCTCCGTCGGGGACGCGGCGCTGCGCGGCACCCTGGGCGGCCGGGCCGCGGTCTCCGCCTCCCTCGTCGTCGAGGCGGACGTTCCCCGGGTACGGCGCGAGGAGGCGCGGCAGGCCGTGGAACGCGGGGCGCGGGACGCGTTCGGCGGGCTGCCGGTGACCGTGCGGACGCTGGAGCGGTCCGGGCCGTACGCGCTGCCCCGTTCCCTCCAGGACGCCGACGCCCGCGCCGGAGAGCCCGACCTCACGCACGTCGCCGCCCTCGACCGGTCCCGGATCAGGCTGGTCTCGGGCACGCTGCCGGGCCCGGCACCGGCGACCCGCACCGCCGCCGTACCGGTCGCCCTGCCCGAGTCGGCCGCCGACCGGCTGGAGCTGCCTCCCGGGGCGCACCTCACGCTCACCGACCGGCTGGGCGGCGAGCCGGTCCGCGTACGGGTGACCGGCGTGTACCGGGCGGCCGACAGCTCCGACCCCTACTGGCAGGCGGACGCCCTCGGCGGGCAGGGCGTACGTACCGTCGCCTTCACCACGTACGGGCCGCTGCTGGCCGACGCGTCGGTACTCGCCTCCGGCCGCACCTCCGAGGACGGCACCGGCTGGGTGGCGACGGCCGACTACCGGACCCTCACCACCGACGGCATCGGGGCGCTGCGCGCGGCGGCCGTACGCGCGGCCGGGGCGCTGCGCGAGGACCCGGCACTCGGCGGTGACGCGGAGGTGCGCACCGGCCTGCCCGAGGTGCTCGACCGGACCGAACGGGCCCTGCTGGTGTCCCGGTCCACCCTGATGGTCGTCTCCGTGCAGCTGGTGCTGCTCGCCGGGTACGCGCTGCTGCTGGTGGCCCGGCTGCTGGACACCGAACGGGCGGGCGAGACCGAGCTGCTGCGGGCCAGGGGCGGATCGCGCGGCCGGATCGCCGGACTCGCCGCGCTGGAGGCGCTGCTGCTGGCGGTACCGGCCGCGATCTGTGCCGCGCTGCTGGCCGGCCCTCTGGCCCGGCTGCTGGCCCGGTGGTCCTCGCTCGACGGGATCGGGCTGCGGCTCGACGCCGTCCCGGCGGGCCGCATCTGGCTGGTCGCGGGCGGCGTGGCGGCGGCGTGCGCGGTGGCGGTCGTGGCGCCCGCGCTGGTGGCGACGGCGGGCGCGCCGGTACGGCTGCGGCGCGTCCGGGCCGCCATGGCCGCCGCGCCCGTGCGCGCCGGAGCCGATGTCGGGCTGCTGCTGATCGCGGGCGTGGCGTACTGGCAGCTCGACCGGCAGACCGAAGCGACCGGCGGCGGGGTGCTCAGCCGGGACCGGGCCGGGGAGCTGGGCATCGATCCGCTGCTGGTCGGGGCGCCCGCGCTGGCGCTGCTGGCGGGCACGGTCCTGACACTGCGTCTGCTGCCGTTCGCGGCCCGGCTCGCGGAGCGGCGGTCCGCGAGCGGGCGCGGGCTGCCGGCGGCGCTGGCGGGGTGGCAGTTCAGCCGGCGCCCGCTGCGCGGGGCGGGTCCGGTGCTGCTGCTGGTCATCGCCGTGACGACCGGGATGCTGGCGATCGGGCACGGCGCGTCCTGGGACCGGTCGCAGGACGACCAGGCCGACTTCGGGACGGGCGCCTCCGTACGAGTCCTCGACCACAGGCCGGGCAGCCCCGGGCAGACCGGCCTCTACACCGCGCTGCCCGGGGCCCGGGACGCCGCTCCCGCGCACCGCGCCGCCCTCGGCCTCTCCAGCGGCCGCGACGCGACGATCCTCGCCCTGGACACGTCCCGCGCCGGGGACGGGATGCTGATGCGCGGCGATCTCGCCGACGAGCCCCCCGCGAAGCTGCTGCGGGCACTGGCACCGCCCGCGCGGGACGAACACCGGGCGGTACGGCTTCCCGACGACACCCGGCGGCTCGCCCTCGACGCGCGGATCACCGACGCGCGGACCCGGACCGGGCGATCTCCCTCCGACCGCGCGCCCCTGCTCACAGTGGTCGTGGAGGACCGGTACGGCATCACGTACCGGCTGGGCGCCGGGAACGTCCCGGTGGACGGCCGGGCCCACCGGGTCACGCTCGACCTGGACATGACGGCGACGGGCCGCCGCGCCGCCCCGGCCGGACCGCTGCGGCTGACCGGACTTCAGCTCGACGACACCTCTCCCGTCGGCCGCCCCGAACAACACCGGTTCACCGTCGAACGGCTGCTCGCCACCGGCCGCGACGGCTCCGCGCGAACCGTCGCCGTGCCCTCCGGAACGCGCTGGCAGGGTGGCCGGACCGTGACGGAGAACGGCGCCGTCGTCGCCCGTACGGCCACGAAGCCCGCCGTGTCGGGGACCGTGCCGCTGGCCGTGGCGTACGGCACCGGCGCCGACGCCGACGAGAGCACCGGCACCGCGCCGGTCTACACCCTCCGCGTCGACACCGCCGGAGCCGAGGCGCCGCGGAGCCTCCTGGCCGTCGCCACCCGGGACTTCCTGCGGGCGGCGGGGGCCGGGCCCGGCGACACCATCGACGTACCGCTGTCCGGTGAGCAGCTGCGGGTGCGGATCGTACGGTCCGTCGAGGAGCTGCCGACCACCGCCACCGGCCTGGACGGGGAGACCGTGGCCGGCGGGGCGCTGCTGCTCGATCTGCGGGCCGTCGACGCCGTGCTGGCGCAGCGGGGCAGCGCGCCGCTCACCC
Source organism: Streptomyces azureus (assembly GCF_001270025.1). Taxonomy (NCBI): domain Bacteria; kingdom Bacillati; phylum Actinomycetota; class Actinomycetes; order Kitasatosporales; family Streptomycetaceae; genus Streptomyces; species Streptomyces azureus. The sequence goes on from NZ_DF968194.1 coordinate 40,981, forward strand.
CCACCGAGTGGTGGGTGGGCGCCGCCCCCGGCAAGGCAGCCGAGGTCGCCGCCGCGCTGCGGGCACGCCCCGACCTCGAACCGCAGCAGGTGCTGGTGCGGGACGAGACCGCGGCCGAGTTGCTGCGGGATCCGCTCGGCGCCGGGCCGCGCTCGGCGCTGACGGCGGTGGCGGTGGCCGCCGCGGCCCTCGCCGCCGGGGGTTTCGCGGTGAGCGCCGCCGGTGCGCGGCGGGAGCGGTCCGCGGAGTTCGCGGTGCTGCGCGCCCTGGGCACGCCCCGCCGGGATCTCGCCCGGCTCGTCGCGACGGAGCAGAGCCTGCTCATCGGCGCCGGTCTGCTCGCCGGGCTCGGTCTCGGCACCGTCCTGACCCGGGCCGTCGTCCCGCTGATCGTGCTGACCTCCGATGCCGCACGGCCGGTCCCGTCCGTCCTCGTCGAACTCCCGGTGTCCCGGGTGGCCCTGCTCCTCGCGGGGGTGGCCGCCCCGCTCCTGCTGATCACCGCCGCGTCGGCGCTGCGCCGTGCCGAGCCGGTGGCCGCGCTGCGCCATCAGGGGGAGGACTGAGATGCCGCCGAACGCGCAGGGCGCGCCCTGGGTGCGGACCCGGCTGCGGACCGCGCCCGTGTCCACCGTCGCCTTCGGTCTACTGGTGCTGGTCACGGCGTTCCTCGCGGCCGTCCTGCCCCGGGCCGTCGAGGCGTACGAGACGGACGGGCTGCGCGAGGCCCTCGCCACCGCCTCCCCCGAGTCCACCGTGCTGGAGCTGAAGGCTCCGCAGCCCGGTCTCGAACAGCCTGAAACCGCCCGGGCGGACACGGTGCGGCCGGAATCGCTCGCGGCGGTCGATGGCCGGGCACGGGCGCTGCTGCCCGCCCCCCTGGGGGCGGACCGGGCCGAGTCGGCGTACGGGGTGCGGACCGGGAAGAGCCTGGAGGCACTGGACACGTCGCTGCCCCGGCCGGACGGACTGCCGCCCAGGTTCACGCTGCTCGCGCAGTCGGGAGCGGCCGGCCACGCCACCGTGCGGGAGGGCCGCCTGCCCACCGCCCGCACGCCGGTGACCGTGGGCACCAGGGTGGTGGAGGGCGCCGTGACCACCGAGACCGCCCGCGCGCTGCGGCTGCGGGCCGGCTCCACGCTCACCCTGGCCGGTTTCCTGGACGGACCGCTGACCGTACGGATCACCGGCGTTCTCGAACCCCGGCATCCGCAGCGGAGTTACTGGTCCGCGGAACCGGTCCTGCGCACACCGGGCCTGGCCGCCACCAGCAACCGTCCGCCGCGGTACTACTGGGAGGCGGGCGTCCTGCTGGCACCCGGGGCAGCACCTGCGCTGCTCGGCGGTCAGGGCGAGCCGGAGAGGTACTGGCGGTTCGCGCCCGCGGCCGGGCGGCTCACCGGGGCGGACACCTCGGCGCTCGTCGACGCGGTCGCGTCCCTGGAAGACGGACCCGGGTTGGTGCGGATGCGCGGGGCCGCCGGTCCGACGGCGCAGCTGTCCACGGACTTGGAGCAGGTCGTCGGCTCCTACACCCAGACCCGTGACGCGATCACGCCCGTGGTCGCCGTCGCGGCCTTCGGGATCGCCGCGATCGCCGTCGTCGTGCTGGTCATGAGCGCTGGTGTGGCCGCCACCCGCCGTGACGCCGAACTCGCCCTGCTGCGGGCCCGGGGCGGCTCCCTGGGCGGCATCGCCGGGCGGCTGCTGACCGAGACCGCGGTGCCTGCGGTGCCCGCGGCGGCCTGCGGTCTGCTGCTCGCGGTGCTCGTCGTGGACGAGGCCCGGCCGCTGCCCGCC
>NZ_DF968195.1:0-80864 GCF_001270025.1 Streptomyces azureus
GTGAGGTGGGCGGTGCCCCGGCCGTCGCCTCGGGCGGCAAGGGCGTACGGCAGGCGCTCTCGGTGCTCGGCGCCGAGGCGGCCGGTGCGTCCGGGCAGGACGGGGTGGCAGCGGCCGTCGCGGTGGAGCTGGTGCACGCCTTCTCCCTGCTGCACGACGACATCATGGACGGCGACGCGGACCGGCGCCGTCGCCCGGCCGTGTGGAAGGCCTACGGCACGGGCCCCGCGATCCTCGCGGGCGACGCCCTGTTCGCGCTGGCCGTCGAGACGCTCGCCGAGCGGCCCGGCGGTGCCACGGCCGTGCGGACGCTGTCCGTCGCGCTGGGCGACCTGGTGCGCGGGCAGGCGGACGACCTGCTGTTCGCCGAGCGCCCCTGGACAGGACCGGAACGGGCCCGGCCGGACGAGTACCGGACGATGGCGGAGCACAAGACGGGCTCGCTGCTGGGCTGCGCCGCCGCGCTGGGTGCCGTGCTCGGCGGCGCCGCTCCCGAGACGGCCGCCGCGCTCGACCGGGTGGGCCGGCACCTCGGGATCGCCTTCCAGATCGTCGACGACGTGCTGGGCATCTGGGGCGATCCGCAGGTCACCGGCAAGCCGGTCCACGGTGATCTGCGGGAGCGGAAGAAGACGTTCCCGGTGCTGGTCGCGCTCGGCTCCCCGAGTGGCGCCCGGCTCGCCGCGCTCCTGGAGAAGGCCGACGATCCCGGTGCGGCGGCGGAGCTGATCGAGCGGGCGGGCGCCCGGGCGGCGGCCATGACGGAGGCCCGGCGTCACCTCGCCGCCGTCGAGACGGCGCTCACCGGGGTGCCGCTGGAGGCGAGGGCCCTCGGTGAACTGCGGTCACTGCTCGGTTTCCTGGTACGGCGCGACGTCTGAGCCGACCGCGCTCCGAGAATCCGTCAGCGAATTCATCGGAGGGGTGCCGAGTTCAGCCGGTGGACACCCTCGCATTTACCGCCGGTTACCAGCAGGCCAGCCCGGGATTGAGGAATCCGCGGGCCGCGGAGACGAATTCTCCGCACCCGCGGCGACAACCTCCGCGGCCCCGGGCGACCGAGGTGGGCCGCTCCCGAGCCCGCGAAAGACCTTTTTCTCTCGCACACTTGATCCCCACTCTTGAATAAAAGACAAGAATGAACGCGGAGTTGCGATCCGGTTGAACGCAGCACGGTGCACGCCCCGTACTTCTGGAAAAGGTGAGAGCCAGTTTCCAGCGAGGGATGGCCATGGGCAGGGCGCACGTCTCCACACACCAGTTGGTGGCCGGCCGGTACCGGCTGCTCGAGATCATCCAGCGTGAGACCAACCGCATCTGCTGGTACGCCGAGGACATCGGCGCCGGCGAGGTCCCCCGCCCGTGTCTCGTCACGCAGATCGGGCTCCCGGACGACACGTACGAGACCGAGCGCCGGGTCGCCGGCCGCCTGCTGCGCACGTCCGAACGCATGGCGCTGCTGTGCCCCGGCCGGATCGCCACGGTCGTCGACGCCATCGAGGAGGCGGGCACCCTGTGGTCCGTCAACGAGTGGATCGACGGCACTCCGCTCGGCGAACTCCTTTCGGAGCAGGGCACGTTCAACTACGTGCGGGCCGCCCGTATCGGCCTGGAGCTGCTCGACGTGCTGGACGCCGCGCACGCCGAGGGCGTCACGCACGGCGAGCTCAGCCCCGGCCAGGTGTTCGTACGCGAGGACCATTCGGTCGTCGTCACCGGCTACGGCCTGGTCGGCGCGACCCTCGCGCCCCGGCTCACGGCACCCGCGTTCGCCTCCCCGGAACAGGCCCGCGACCAGCGCATCGGGCCCGCGGCCGATCTGTGGGCGCTCGGCGCGATCCTCTACACGATGGTCGAGGGCCGCCCGCCCTTCCGGGACCGGGGCCGGCCGGAGAACACCCTGAAGGGCGTGGACCGGCTGCCGCTGCGCACGCCGGTGCGCGCCGGGCCGCTCACCCAGGTCGTGCAAGGGCTGCTCCGCAAGGACGCGCGAGAACGGCTGACCCGCCCGGTGGTCCGGGAGGCGCTGACCCGCGCGCTCAGCGAGGACCCGGAAGCGGCCATGGGGGCGGTGCCCGTGCCGCGGCTGCGCGGCGCGTACGCCGCGATGCGGCCGGGGGGGCCGGCATGGAGCAGACGGACCATGGTCGCCGGCACCACCCTGGCCGTGGTCACCGTCGCGGTCGCCGTGCTCGCCGCGACCCAGGGGCTGCCCGGCGGCGACTCGGGCAGCGACGCGGCGGAGTCCCCGGCCCGGCCACCGGCCTCCGCCGCCACGCCGGGCGAGGGCACCGGTGGCAGCAGCCCCGAGCCGTCCGAGCCACCCGGCCGGACCGGCTCCCCCTCCCCCACGCCCTCTCCGTCGTCCCCCGACCCCAAGCCCACCCCCACCCCTACGCCCACGCCGTCCGCCCCGGCCGCGGCCCTGCCGCCCGGCTTCCGGACCTACCGTGCGCCGGAGGGCTTCTCCGTCGCGCTCCCCGCGGGCTGGGAGCGCGTGGACACCGATCGCCAGGGAGATCTGCGGTACCGCGTGACCTTCGGTGACGACGGTGACGACCGCACGCTGGCCGTCACCTACAGCAAACGCGTGGGCCCGGATCCCGTGGCCGTGTGGCGTGACGAAGTCGAACCCAACCTGGAGCGGTCCGGCGACTACCGGCGCATCGGCGAGATCCGCGCGACGACGTACCAGGGACGCGAGGCCGCCGACATGGAGTGGACGGCGGACGTCGACGGCACCCGGGTGCACACCTTCGGCCGGGGCTTCCTGCTGGGCGAGGGCCGGAGCTTCTCGCTGCGCTGGACGACCCCGGACGACGACTGGGAGGACAAGGCGAACCAGGAGGCGTTGCGGACCTTCCTGAAGACGTTCCGGCCGGGCTCAGACTGAGCCGCGCGGGGCGCGCAGGCGGGTGAGCGGCCTGGGGTCGAAGGGCTGCGTGCGCCAGCCCGCGGTGAGCGTACGGTCCGCGAGGGAGCAGGTCAGCGCCAGGCGGTGCGGGGTCTCCAGGAACACGACCTCCACGGCCAACGTGCCGGAGCTCGTCCAGCCGCCGCTCACCGCGGTCGGGAGCGGTTTCTCCGCCACCGTCCAGCTCTCCGCTCCGATCCGCAGGTCCAGCCGGTCCTCGCCCTCGGTGAGCGTGAGCGTCCAGCCGTCCGCGCCCGGTACGAGCCCGGCCGACAGAGCCGGACCGTCCCCTTCGGAGGACCCGAACTCGGCGGCCGCCCATTCCTCCGTCCGTTCCGGCGGCGCCGGCCTGCCCGGGGCGGGCGGCAGCGCCAGCCCGGCGAGGCGCTCCCGCAGGGCCCCGTCGGCGGCGTCCCGGCCGGGCAGCGGCTCGGGCCCGAAGGCGGGCAGCAGGTGCTGCCAGACGAGGTTCAGATAGTCCTGCATCCGTTCGGTCGCCGCGGTCGCCGCGACCACCGCGTCGTGCTCGGGCAGCACCAGGCAGAACTGGCCGTACGCGCCGTCGCCCCGGTAGCCGTGCCGCGACATCCAGAACTGGTAGCCGTAACCCCGGTCCCAGTCCTGCCGCTCCAGGTCTCCCATGGCTCCGGCGGTCGGTATCCGCGGGCGCGTGGCCCGGGCCACCCATCCTTCGGGCAGCAGCCGCTCGCCCTCCCAGACCCCGTCGCGCAGATAGAGCTCGCCGAGCCGGGCGACGGCGTCGGTGGTGGCGTGCAGACCGCTGTAGCCGATCTCGCGGCCGGCGCGGTCCCGCTGCCAGAACACCTCGCCGATGCCCAGTGGATCCAGCAGCCGCGGGCGCAGATAAGCGGTGAGCGGCTGCCCGGTCACCCGCTGGACGATCGCGGCGAGGGTGTAGGTGGTCGGCTGGTTGTAGGCGAAGACGGTGCCCGGGTCGCGGTCCGGCGGCAGCAGCAGGAACCCGCGTACGGGCTCCTCCTTGTCCAGTCCGTAGACCTCGTCGACGGTCTCCCGCTCGTGGCCGCTCGACATGGACGCCACGTGCCGCACGAGCATGGCCCGGCTTCGCGGGTCGGTGATCTCGGCCTCCAACTCCGGGAAGTACGAGATCACCGGCGCGTCGAAGTCGAGCAGCCCCTCGGCCTCGGCCAGGGCGGCGGCTGTCCCGGTGAAGCTCTTGCTGAGCGAATACAGCAGGTGGGGACGGTCGGGGGTGTACGGCGACCACCAGCCGGAGACGACCAGCCGGCCCTGCCGCATGATCATCAGGCTGTGCGGCTCGATCCCGGGGGCCGCTTCGAGGGCGTCGAGGAAGGCGTGGACGCCGGACGCGTCGACGCCCTGGGCGGCGGGGCTGCTCGCGGGCAGGGCGAAGGCATTCATGCGGGCATACTGCCCCCGCCGGGGGACCTTGATCGAGCAGTTTTCACGCCCGTTGTCAGGGGACCCGGCGGTTATGGTGCAAATCGGATACACGATGATGACTGAACAGGCCGGCCCCCGAGAGCTCGTCGACCATGTGGTGCGGGCCGAGGAGGCGGGCTTCGACTTCTCGGTGACCTCCGACCACTACTTCCCCTGGCTGCGCTCACAGGGGCACTCGCCCTACGCGTGGGCGGTGCTGGGTGCGGCCGCCCAGGCCACGTCACGTATCCCGCTGATGACGTACGTGACCTGCCCGACGTTCCGCTACCACCCGGCGGTGGTGGCGCAGAAGGCGGCGACGGTCCAGCTGCTGTCCGAGGGCCGGTTCCGGCTGGGACTCGGCTCCGGCGAGAACCTCAACGAGCACGTGGTGGGCGGCGGCTGGCCGTCCGTCGACGTACGGCACGAGATGTTCGAGGAGGCCGTGGATATCATCCGCGCCCTCTTCAAGGGCGGTCACGTCAACCATCGCGGCACGCACTTCGACGTGGAGTCGGCCCGGCTGTGGGACCTGCCGGAAGTGGCGCCGCCCATCGGCATCGCCGTCTCCGGGGAGAAGTCGTGCGAGCTCGCGGGCCGGCTGGGCGATCTGGTGATCGCCACGGAGCCCAAGGCGGGGCTGCTGGAGGCGTTCGACCGGCACGGCGGCGAGGGCAAGCCCCGCGTGGGCCAGTTGCCGGTCTGCTACGACCCCGACCGCGATACGGCCGTCAAGCGCGCCCACTCCCAGTTCCGCTGGTTCGGCAGTGGCTGGAAGGTCAACTCGGAGCTGCCGCATCCGGATTCCTTCGAGGCGGCGACCCAGTTCGTCACGCCCGACGACGTCGCCGACTCCATCCCGTGCGGCGACGACCCGGACGCGTTCGTCGAGGCCGTCCGCCCGTACGCCGAGGCCGGTTTCACCGAGATCGCCCTGGTCCAGATCGGTGGCGATTCGCAGCCGGCGTATCTGGACTGGTCGGAGAAGACCCTGCTGCCCGCCCTGCGCGACGCGTTCGGCTGAGGTCAATCCGCCAGGGCCCCGACGATCTGTTCCGCCAGTTTGGCCCTCCGCTCCGGAGGGCCCCTTCTCACGGATCACGTGTTCGTGGCCCGGGCCTCGTGTCGCACCATGCCGCGCCTCCCGCGCACGCGCGCTCGGCGGGGAGACCCGTTGTACGGCCTCCCGGGACTGCGCAGACGGTGACCGGCGAGGCCGGCGGGTGCCGATAGGCTGCCGTCCGCACAGCGTGCAGTCCGATCCGCCCCGCCCCCCAGGAGAGTCGTCCGTGACCGTCGCCCTCACTCCGCCCGAGACGCCCCCCGCGCCGTCGGCGCCCGTCTGCGACCCGATCGCGCGGGACGCGCGGGAGTTCGGGGCGTACGCCCGGACCGGAGGGTGGGCCTTCGGGCTGAAGGTGGCGCGCAGTGTGCGACCCGGCGGGCAGGGCTCGGACGAGACGCCGAAGGTGTCGGCGAAGGAGTTCGCGGAGCTCGCCGGGTGCTCCCCCGAGCGGGTCATGCGCTACTACAAGGCGTGGGACCGGGCGGCCGACGACGGGCTGGTCCCGCACTTCGAGGCCCTGACGCCGGGGCAGGAGGTAGAACTTCCGGACGCCGACGTGTGGCTGAGTTACTACGTCTCCCGCTCCGGCGCCACCTCCGAGCGGGGCACCGCCATCGCCGAGGCCGCCGAGGCGGAGGGCATCCGGCCCACGAAAGCGCTGGAGGTCGCGGAGAACCCCACCGCTCTGCGCGCCGCGATCCTCGCCGACCCCGCCACCGCCCGCGCGGCACGCCAGGCCCTGCTGGACCGGGTCCGGGAGGACCCCGACCTCCAGTCCGAGCTGGCCCGTGACGTCGTACGCACGGATGAGCTGAAGAAGGCCGTCGCCGGCGAGAGCAGGGCGGCCGAGCGGATCGGATACGTGCGCCAGATCGCCGAGTCGGGGCAGATCAAGACGCCCGCCGGGCAGACGGTGGACGCGCCGGCCGACCTTCGTCAGGAGGCCGAGCGGCACCTGTCGCTCCTCGACGAGCTGGACGAGGGCGAGGACGCCGGCGAGTGGGCTGCCGAGGCGTACGACACCATGAAGTCCCTCGTCGTCGAGACCGTCGAGACCGACCCGGGACTGCGGGTGCGGGAGCGGCGCACGAAGTTCTACAGCAGCCTCCAGAAGGCGACCAAGGTGTTCGAGGAGCTGACCTTCGACGACGCCGGGGAGTTCTACGAGGACGACATGGTCCAGCGTCTGGAGGAGCTCCAGCGGGCCGTGGCCGTGTGCATCGAGTCCCTGCGCGGTGCCCGCGGGAATCACCCGGAGGGCTGAGCATCTTGTGCGTATGGGGGGTACTAGAGGGCTCTACGTCGGTTGGTTCTTCCCGGAGGCCCTCTCGTGAACTCCTTCGTGCACAAGACCCTGGTGGTGCAGCTCCAGGCGGGTGACACGGACCGTTTCTCCGTGCTCGCCCACCTGAGCTACGACGCCGCGGACCCGTTCGCCGTCACCGTGGTCTTCAGCCACGACGGCCGTGTCCTCGCCCGCTGGCAGCTGGACCGCGAGATGCTCGGCGAGGGGCTGCGGCGTCCGGTCGGGGTGGGGGACGTGCGGATGCGTCCCGAGTCGCAGGGCATGTGGCAGGAGCTGCGCATGGAGTTCCTCGGTGACGCCCGCCCCGACGGCGGCCGCCACCACGCGGTGGTGTTCGCGTGGGCCCCGGCGTTCGCGGCGTTCCTGCGGGAGACCCACGAGATGGTCCCGCCGGGCCGCGAGGAGGTCCACGTCGACGACTTCCTGGCGGACGTCATCGCCGGGGGCTGACCCGGGGGCGTTTCCCGCTGAGGAACCTGCTGTGCTGTCCGCCTGGCCGCCCACGGTGTGGGCGGCCAGGCGGGCACCACGGCAGGCCGTCACTGCGACGTGTGGCGGTGCCTGACCCACAGAGGCAGGACGAACCAGCACAGCAGGTACCAGCCGACCACGCCGGCGACGAGGTAGGGCACGAAGTCGTCGTGCGTCGCCACGCGGAGTATCAGCAGCAGTGAGGCGGTCGTCGTGGCGAGCAGCAGCACCAGGCCGAGCAGTGTCAGCCGGGAGGCCAGCCGCACCGCCTGGGGTTTGACGCGCCGCCCGGAGACGAGGCGGTGCAGGGACACCGGCCCGATGAGCGCCCCGGTCGCGCACGCGCCGAGGACGACCGTCATGAGGTAGATCGTCTGGTCCGTGTCGGTCAGGTCGTCGTACTTCTCGGTGAACACCACGGTGAGCAGAAAGCCGAACAGGATCTGCACGCCCATCTGAGCCACGCGGACCTCCTGGATGAGCTCCTGCCACATCCGGTCCGCTCTCTCCTCCTCCGTCTCGTTGCGCCCCCGGCGCCTCGGCGCGCCCTCTGCCGTGTCCGCCACTGTTCCTCCCCGGGTGAGACGTGACTGCTTCTCTCACGCGTGTTCCCCGTAAGCGGCCGCCCTCCCGGCCCGCAGGCGGTTTGACCGATCAGCGGGCGGTTACACGGACGGCGACTGACGCACAGCCCGAGGAGGTCGTGGACGCATGTCCGGTACGCAGCTCACCGTCACGCTCAGCGGCGGGGGCGCCGACGACGCACGAGCGGTCGTCCGGGCCCTGGAAGGCACGTTCGGGGCGCCGGACGAGCTTCCCGCCGACGAGAACGCGACGGTGCACATGGCGACCTTCGACGGCGGCACGGACGCGAGTCCCGCCGGCAGCGGCGGGGCGGGCGCCGAGCGCCTGTCCGCCCCGGTGACCGTCACCGTGCAGGGCACCCCGGAGGCGGTGCGGCGGGCGAGCGACACGCTCACCCGGGCCTTCACGGCCCGCGACGACGGTGCCGCCTCCGGCGACCAGGAGCAGGAGAGGCAGCTGCTCCTGGTGCCGTGACGGGGGCCTTGCCTACCAGCGGGATTCGACCTGGTCCCTGATCCTCCGGTCGTAGAGGTCGCGGATCGCCGTCAGCGTCTCGCCGGACAGCTCCGGCAGGCGGGCGGCGGCCGCGTTGGCGCGGGCCTGCTCGGGTGAGCGGGCGCCGGGGATCACGGTCGTGACGCCGGGCTGGTCGATGATCCAGCGCAGGGCCAGCTGGGCCGGAGTGCAGCCTCCGGGGGCGAGCGCGGCGAACTCGGCGGCCGCCTCGACACCGGTGAGGTAGTCGACACCGGAGAAGGTCTCGCCCACGTCGAAGGACTCGCCGTGCCGGTTGTAGGTGCGGTGGTCGTTCTCGGGGAAGACCGTGTCCCGCGTGTACTTGCCCGACAGCAGGCCGGAGGCCAGCGGGACGCGGGCGATGATGCCGACGCCCGCCTCGCGGGCGGCCGGGAGCACCTCGCGCAGGGGCTTCATGCGGAACGGGTTGAGGATGATCTGCACGCTCGCCACGTTCGGCCGGGCGATCGCGGTCAGCGCCTCCGCGCAGGTCTCGACGCTGACGCCGTACGCGGCGATCCGCTCCTCCTCGACCAGGGTGTCGAGGGCGTCGAACACCTCGTCCGTGGAGTAGACGGGCGTCGGCGGGCAGTGCAGCTGCACCAGGTCGATACGGTCGACGCCGAGGTTGCGCCGGGAGCGGTCGTTCCAGGCGCGGAAGTTGTCGAGCACGTAGTTCTCGGGGATCTGGTCGGCCCGGCGGCCCATCTTGGTGGCGACCAGGACGTGCAGGTCCGGCCTGCCGCTGAGGAACGCGGCGATGGTCTGCTCGCTGCGGCCGTCGCCGTACACGTCGGCGGTGTCGAAGAAGGTCACCCCGGCCTCGGCCGCCGCCTCCAGTACCGCGAGGGCTTCCTTGTCGTCGACGTCCCCCCAGTCGGCACCCAGCTGCCACGTGCCGAGACCGACGACCGAAGCGTGCTGACCCGACCTGTCGAATGTGCGCTCGTCCATGGGCGTCAGTCTGTCATCCGCCACGGCCGCGCGCGGACCATCTGTCTCCGGGCCGCCGACCCTGCCAGGTTCACTCACACGAGTGAATCGAGTCGACAGGAACGCGTCACGTGTCAACGGGCCGTGGCGTGGTTTGACGTGACAACTGGTTCATGGAGCAACTTACCGCCGGACGAGGCGCGTTGGTCCCACCGGGGTTTCCTCCTCACCGCGGCCGCGCCGGCCGCGGTGCCGGGGCCGCCGGCGGATCCGGCCGCCGCAGCGGCGGAGTTGCCGGACTTCCCCTCGGACGTCGCGCTGTACCGCTCGGCGTACCGGAACCGGGTCGGCGAGATCACCGCCGACGGGCTGCGGCACCAGCGCGCCGGCCGTTTCCGCGAGGGTGGTTGCGGGCCTGTGCGCCGGGAAGCCCCGCCCAGGTGGTCGACGTCGTCAACTGAGCTGGCGGCACGGGTGGCCGTTGGGCGCCCGGGGCGCCTCGCACGGCTGGTCGCCCCTGACGGTGACGGAGGGGACGCCGTCCGGTGCGCCCGTCCTGCTCGTCGACACCGCGCCCCACCTCACCGGCCTCGCCCTGGACTCGCCGGCCGTCGTGCGCGCCGGCACCGGCTGACCGTGGAGGCCCTGCTCACCTTCCTGGAGGAGCACGGCCTCGGTGTCACGGCAGCCCCCGCTCCGGGCGTCCTCACGCTGGGCGGCGCCCTGGCGATCGACGCGCACGGCACCGCCGTTCCCGCGCGGGGCGGGCGACGCCTGCCGGGGCACACGTACGGCTGGCTGAGCAATCTGCGTCTCCGAGTTCGCCGCGTTCCGCCGGGAGCGGCTGACGGCGTACGCGGCCCGGGACAGCTTCCCGGTCAACGGGTCGGTGGAGATCCGGGTGACCGGACTGGACGACCCGGGCGACGCCGGGGTGGCCGGGGCCCGTCCGCCGCTGCTGTGCGCGCTCCGGCCGCGCGAGGACCACCCCGAGCGGGACACGGCCGTGTGGCTGGACGTCCCACGCTGCCGGGCACGCCGGACGCGGAGGGGTTCCTGCGCGAGATCGAACGGTTCCTGCTGCGCGGTACGAGGGCGGGTCCGTCCTGACCCGGGTCGAGTGGTCCAAGGGGTGGGCGTACACGGACGACGGGGTGTGGAGCGACGAGGAGGTACTGGGCTCGGTGGTGCCGTCCGCGGCCGGTCCTGAGAAGTGGGCCAAGGCGGACGCGGTGCTGGATCGGCCGGGCCCGCACCGCGTCCACGGCAACGCCTTCTTGGACCGGCTGTCCGGGCAGGGCGCCGAGGAGTGAGGTACGCCGGCACGACCGGGCGCGCAGCGGTCCACCACGGCGTCGGCGGTGCTCGCCCGCGCCTCCCGCGGAATGTCCGCGCGGGCGCCTATTCGCGGGCGGCCAGCGCCCGTGCGTGCACGGTCCGGGCGACCTTCGGGCCCAGCCAGCGCTTGAACCGGCGCAGCGGCTCCAGTTGCCCGGCCGCCCGGTCGAGCCGGTAGTACAGCTGCGCCGGGACGTGCGGCAGCAGAGGTGAGTGCCGCTGGCCGAGCAGGGCGAACATCCGCTCCGGTGGCAGTCGCACATAGCGCGGGAGGTTCTCGTACCACTGGGCGCTGTAGCGGGCCGCGCTCTGCACGGGCAGGAGGGCCGCCTTGCGTTCCCGTTCGTAGCGGGCGAGGGCCTGCGGGAGTTCGGAGTGCTCACGCAGTGCGGCGGCCAGGGCGATCGCGTCCTCCAGGGCGAGGGTGGTGCCGGCGCCGACGGAGTAGTGCGTGGTGTGGGCGGCGTCGCCGAGCAGGACGAGGTTGTCGCGGTACCAGGTGCGGTTCGTGAGGGTGCGGAAGGTCTGCCAGGGAGTGCCGCCGCTGCGGCCGAGCAGGGGGTGACCGTCCAGGACTCCGGCGAAGAGCTTCTCCAGCAGCGCCCGCCCGCCGTCCTCGCTCGCCCGGTCCAGTCCGAGTCCGGTCCAGGTCTCGGGCGCGCACTCGATGACGCAGGTGCTGCGGTCGGGGCCGTATCCGTAGCCGTAGCACCAGATCCAGCCGTGATCGGTCTCGACGAAGGCGAAGGTGAAGGCGTCGAAGACCTTGGTGGTGCCGAGCCAGACGTACGGGTTGCGCCCGGCCGTGACCTCCGTGCCGAAGTGTGCGGCGTGGCGGGTGCGCAGGGCGCTGCGGACACCGTCGGCCGCCACGACCAGGTCGGCGTCGGGCAGGTCGTCGGCGGTGATCTCGCGCTCATGCTCCAGGCGCACGCCGAGCTCGCGGGCCCGGGCGGTGAGGATCTCCAGCAGCCGGTGGCGGCCGATGCCGTGCCCCTGCTCGCCGCTGTGTCTGACCGTCAGATCCCGGACGTGGGCGATGCCGTCACGCCAGCGGACGGAGTCGCGGTCGAGGGCGCGCGCCGACTCGGGGTCCTCCTCGTGGAGTCGGTCGTACAGTCCGCGCCAGTACGTCACGCCCCAGCCGTAGGTCGAGCCCTCCGGGTCGCGTTCGTGGACGGTGATGTCGAGGGACGGGTCCTGCCGCTTCAGCAGGACCGAGAGATACAGACCGGCGGGCCCGCCGCCGACACAGGCGACCTTCACGCACACCCCTGATGATTACCGAGCGCTTTCATTTGAGGACGCAGAGTAGCAGGACAAAACCATCATCGGCCGGACCGCGGAATCGCGTCAGTTTCTCGGGGTGACGCGCACCACGGACAGGGGGGCGCAGGGGGAGAAACATTCGCCACGGCGCCCGTAGTGGGCGGAACTTCCTCCTCCGCACCCGCCCGCGTATCCCCTCGTGACAAGATCATCTTCGTTCAACCTTGCACGACATAAGGGGAATTGCCCGATTCGCAGCCAACCGGCTCGCATGGATTTCTCCCGGTACCGGACGGGCCGATAGGCATGTGCGGTCATCAGCCGAACGAACTCAGGAGATCCGTATGCCGGAACTCAGCCGTCGCCGTGCGCTCAGCGCCGCGGCCGTCGTCGCCACGGCCGCGGGGACATGGTCGGCAAGCACCCCGGCCACGGCCGCCGGGCACCACGACTCCCGCGGGACCTTCGACGAGGTCTACAAGGGCCGCCGGATACAGGGCCGCCCGGCCGCCGGAGCCGGTCACCACCACCACGGCGCGGGATACGCGGTGTTCGTCGACGGCGTGGAACTGCACGTGATGCGCAACGCCGACGGCACGTGGATCAGCGTCGTCAGCCACTACGACCCGGTGCCCACCCCGCGCGCCGCCGCCCGCGCCGCCGTGGACGAGCTCCAGGGCGCGCCCCTGCTGCCCTTCCCCGCCAACCGACCCCTCGCGTAAGGCATCTGGAGCACCCGCACATGACCGTCCGCAAGAACCAGTCCGCCCTGACCGCCGACGAGAAGCGGCGTTTCGTCGCCGCGCTCCTGGAGTTGAAGCGCAGCGGCCGCTACGACGAATTCGTCACGACGCACAACGCGTTCATCGTCTCCGACACCGATGACGGCGAGCGGACGGGGCACCGCTCACCGTCCTTCCTGCCCTGGCACCGAAGATTCCTCCTGGAGTTCGAGCGGGCGTTGCAGTCGGTGGACGCGTCGGTGGCGCTGCCGTACTGGGACTGGAGCGTCGACCGTTCGCCGCGCGCCTCGCTGTGGGCGCCCGACTTCCTCGGGGGCACCGGGCGCGAACGGGACGGCCGGGTGACGGACGGGCCGTTCTCCGCGTCCTCGGGGAACTGGCCGATCAATGTGCGGGTCGACGGCCGTACGTTTCTGCGGCGCTCCCTCGGTGCCGGGGGGCGTCAGCTGCCGACGCCGGCCGAGGTCGAGTCGGTACTGTCGATATCCACGTACGACATGGCGCCCTGGAACAGCGCCTCGGACGGTTTCCGCAATCACCTCGAAGGGTGGCGGGGCGTCAACCTGCACAACCGCGTCCACGTGTGGGTCGGCGGGCAGATGGCCACCGGGGTATCCCCCAACGACCCGGTGTTCTGGCTGCACCACGCATACATCGACAAACTGTGGGCCGAGTGGCAGCGGCGGCACCCCGGCTCCGGCTACCTGCCGGCCGCGGGCACGCCGGACGTGATCGACCTGCGCGAGACGATGAGGCCCTGGCACGACACGAGCCCGGCGGATCTGCTGGACCACACGGCGCACTACACGTTCGACGCCTGACGCCCAGGGAGTTGTGGGCTGTCAGTGGCCGATGGTGGCCAGGGCGGCGGTGTACTGGTCGTCGGTGACGGGCTCCAGCCAGGCGGTGCCGTCCCCGCTCTCGTCGCCGACGACCATGGCGATGTGAGCCATGGGGGTGGTGCCGGTCGCGCCGTGCCAGTGCTCCTCGCCGGCCGGGCACTTGACGGTCTCACCGGTGGTGATCCGCACCACCTCGCCGTCGCGGGTGCCGACCAGGCCGACGCCGTCGGTGACGTACAGGACCTGGCCCTTGGCGTGGGACTGCCAGTTCGTCCGGGCACCGGGGGTGAAGCGCACCAGCGCGGAGCCAGGTCGGCCGGGTCGGAGGGCGCCTCGATCGGGTTCAGGCAGACCTCGCCGGTGAAGCGCTCGGCCGGGGCCTTGACGGTGGGGGTTTCCGTGATGTGTTCCACGATTGAAGGGGCTGTCCGGCCCGTGCCGGGGAAGACAGCCCCTTCGCCCCGCCAGATACCACGCTCAGCACGTGTCCGGGTGTCCCGGCAGCAGCTCGTCGGCATCAAAAATGCCGAACTCGTCGTTCACGCTCCGGGCAGGATGCCTCTGTGCATCCCATCCTGTGCGGGCTCGCCGCCAACCCGGCCCTGTCGTCCGAGCTGGTCGACCGACTGATATCCATGGCGGACGACGACATCGCCACAGACCTCGCCTATCGCGCGGACCTCAGCCGCGCGCAGGCGGTCGCGTTGGCCGAGCGCGTCGAGGGAAGTGCGGTGCATCTCGCGTACGAGGGTCGGCTGACCGCCGCCGACATCGACCCCTCCGTCTGGCCGGATGCCGCCCTCGCCCTGCTCGACCAAGGCGTCGGCCGACCGGAGTGGTCGCGTCTCCTCGCGGTGGACCCCGTCCTTGAACACCGGGAGAAGCTGGCAGCCTGCCCCGGCCTCCCGTCCGACGTGGTGGACACGCTCGCGGTGGCCCCGGACGTACGTGTCGTCGCCGAGCTCGCGTTGTGGACCACCTCGGACGTGGCCGCGAGGCTCGCGGCCCATCCGCACGCCGAGGTCCGCCGCGCGGTGGCGGGCAACGAGGCGACACCTCCGGCCGTACTGGCAGCGTTGGTGACCGGGGAAGGGCTGCCCGCGGCACGACGCTGTCTGGTCTGTGACCGCCAGGAGCCCCCCTTCGTTCACGATCCGCAGTGTCCGCGGCTCGACTGCGATCTGCCACCGGGCGCCTCCTGTGACGGCACCCACGAGTCCACCGTCCACGACGTGCGGGAAGCGGCACTCCGCAACCCGGCCACCCCCGTCGAAGCCGTCGTCGGCTTCGTGGACCATCCGTCGACGCTGTTGCGCTGGGCGCTCGCCACCCGCCAGGACCTGCCCCGCCTGGCGTGCGCACAGCTCGCCTCGGACCCCACTGCGGGCATCCGCGCCGACCTTGCCGGAAATCCCGCGATCGACGATGCCGTGATCCGTGCGCTGGCCGGCGACCGCGACCCCGATGTGCGCCGCAGGCTCGCACACCACCCACGCGTACCGCTCGACGTCCTGACCCACCTGGCCCGAACTGCCAAGATCGGCTCCACCCTGCTGCCCCGTATTGCCGCCTCGTCTCCCGCCGAGGTCGAGGAGCTGGCCACGTCCCCGGAGGCGGCCGCCCGAATGCTCGTGGCGCAACGCCGCGATCTGCCGCCCGAGATACGCAACCGGCTGGCCAACGACCCCGACGCGAAGGTGGTCAAGGCCCTCGCCCCGCACCCTGGCCTCACCGAGGCGCAGTTGCGCGCCATGGTCGACCGGCACGGCGTCCATGTCCTGGCCAAAGTAGCGACCAACCCGGACGCGTCCCCGGCGCTCCTGGAGGACCTGGTCCAGCACAAACCGGCCGTGCGGAAGATGTTCCGCGAGGTTGCCCGGCATCGCAGCGCCACGGCCTCGGCGCTGCTCGTCTGCCTGACGGACGAACAGGCCAGACCCGTAGCCGCCGCCCACCCAGCAGTCCCGCCACCGGTCCTCGTCGAGCTGCTCACCGACCCGGACTGGCAAGTAGTGGAAGCAGCAGCAGCCAACCCGTCCCTGCCTCCTGCCGTCATATCGGACCTGCTGCGCCGGCAGTGAGCGCCCCGCCCGCAAGGTGGCGCGGACGTACATCTCGGTGGGTGCCACCGATGAGTTCATCAACCGCCCCGCATTTTTCAGTGCTGGTCAGGGCCTACTTAACAACTCCCCGGCCCTGAAGAGTCGGTGTCGGCCGGTCGCGCTCCCACGCCGCCGGCCCTCCAGCAGGCGGCCCCGGTCACCCACGCCCCCCTCCGGTGACTCGGGGCCGCCTTTCCACTCGCGTACGCGGCGTCGTACGGACCAAGCACCGACCACGGGGAACCGGGCTTTGCTTCGCAGCACAAGCACCAGCGGACGAGAAGGAGACCGCACGGACATGGCGGAACGGCTCTCGGCATCGCCGCCGTGCTCGCCCTGGCCGGCCACACCCCGACCGCGACGGTCACCTCCGCCGCACCGGTCAGACCGGCTGGCGTCCCCACTGTGTCCCCGGGCGGCCCGGCCGAGCCGCCGCGAGGGTGACGCTGCTGACCGGTGACACCGTCGGCCTGGACCGCAACGGCCGGGTGGTCGAGGTGCGGCCGGGCAAGGGGCGTGGCGGCATCGGGTACTCGGTACGGCAGCGAGGTCATAGGCGACTTCACCGAGGACACCTGTCCGAACACCTAGGCGAACCCGCGGGCCGGGACGGCGCGCTACAAGCTGTCGATCACCGCCGACCGCAGCAAGGGCTACAAGATCAGTGACCACGTCGAGGGCATGTGGACGTTCGCCTCGGCGAACACGCCCGGGGCCCGGGCTGTCGCCTGGCCGCTCTCCGTCGTCCGATTCCGTCCGAAGCTGAGCCTGACCGGCACCGCCAAGGCGGGCGCCCGGATCACCGTCCCGCTGTCCCCGCAGGGTTCGGCGGCGGCCAAGGGTCACCTGAAGTCGCTCACGGTGAAGGCGTCGTACGACGGCGGGCGGATCTGGAAGCCGGTCACCGCTCCGTGCACAGCGCGGCGACCGGCAATCCTTACCTGACCATTACCAACCCCAGGGAGCCGGGCGCCGTCTCCCTGAGGGCAGCCCTCGTCGACACCGCGGCAACACCTGCACCGGCACGATCCGCAACGCCTGCGCACCGTCCGGAGGCATCCCCGGCGGTGCCCTGAGTGCGGCTCCCGCGTGGTGGACCGGGATTGCCTGCCGACGGGTGAAAACGTAGGTTGAGCTCCGTTTTCTTGTTCGAGGGTCGAAAGGTGTCACCAGGTGGGTCGACGCGAGAAGCCGGTGGATCCCAGCGCCGGTCCGGTGCAGCGTCTCGCGCACGACCTGCGGTTGCTGAGGGAGAAGGCCGGGAAACCGCCGTACCGGGAGATGGCCGAGCGGGCCGGGTACTCCACGACCGCGCTGTCGCAGGCCGCGGCCGGCGATCAGCTGCCGACTCTGGCGGTGGCGCGCGCCTACGCGGAGGCGCTCGACGCCGACCCGGACGAGTGGGAGGCCCGCTGGCGGGAGGCGGACGCCGAGCTCCGCGCTCCCGCGGCCGACGAGCGGGCTCCGTACCGTGGGCTGGCCCGCTTCGAACCGGCTGACAGCGATCTGTTCTTCGGCCGGGAGGCACTGGCCCGCGAACTGTTGCGCTTGGCCCGCGCGCACCGGTTCGCGGCGGTGTTCGGGCCCTCCGGCAGCGGCAAGTCCTCGCTGCTGAGGGCCGGCCTCATCCCGCTGCTGCGGGAGGGCACGGGTGCCGACCGCCCGGCGGTGGTCCGGGTCCTCACCCCCGGCGAGCGCCCCGCCCACACACATGGGCAGGCGCTCGTTCCCCAGGACGGTGAGCTGGACACCTGGGTGATCGTCGACCAGTTCGAGGAGCTGTTCACCCTCTGCCACGACCGCGAGGAGCGGGACCGGTTCCTGGGCCTGTTGCTCGGCGCGCGTGAGCCGGAGAGCCGTCTGCGGGTGGTGGTCGCGGTGCGCGGCGACTTCTACGGCCACTGTGCCGAGCACCGGGAGTTGGCGGAGGCGGTCAGTCACGCGAACCTGCTGGTCGGGCCGATGAGCGGGGACGAGCTGCGGGAGGTTGTCACCGGCCCGGCCACCACGGCGGGGCTCAACGTGGAGCGCGTGCTGACCACGCGGATCATCGAGGAGGTCGGCGACCACCCGGGCGCGCTGCCGATGCTCTCGCACGCCCTGCTGGAGACCTGGCGCCGTCGCCGGGGCCGCACGCTGACGCTCGCCGCGTACGAGGAGGCGGGTGGCGTGCGCGGGGCGATCGCCGCCACCGCCGAGCAGGTCTACGGCGACCTGGACGAGGGCCAGACCCGTACGGCCCGGCGCATCCTGCTGCGGCTGATCGCCCCGGGGGACCGTACGGCCGACACGCGCCGCCCGGCGTCACGGTCCGAGCTGGCACCGTGCACGCTCGACGTCCTGGAACGACTGGCCGCCGCCCGCCTGGTCACCCTGGACGGCGACACCGTCGAACTCGCCCACGAGGCCCTGATCACCGGGTGGCCACGCCTCGCCGGCTGGATCGAGGAGAGCAGGGACCGGCTGCGCGCCCAGCGCGTCCTCGGCGAGGCCGCCCGGGCCTGGGAGGAGCTGGACCGTGACCCCGGTGCGCTGTTCCGGGGGTCGCGGCTGGACCGCGCCGAGGAACTGTTCGGCAGGCAGCGGCAGAAATTCGGCAGACAGCAGGAGAAAGAGGAGAACGACGACCTCACCCGGCTGGAGCGGGCCTTCCTGACCGCCTCGGCAGCCGCCCGTGACGCCGAGCGGGACGCCGGGACGCGCGCCGCCCGCCGCACACGGGCCCTCGCCGTCGGTCTCTGCGTGTTCCTCGTGCTCGCGCTGACCGCGGGACTCGTCGCCTGGCAGCGCGACCGCGTGAGAGAGGAGGAGGCCGCCAAGGCCGCCGCCCGCCGTCTGGCCACCGTCGCCGAGAGCCTGCGCGCCACCGACCCCCGTACCGCCTCCCTGCTCGGCGCCGCCGCGTGGCGGATCGCCCCGCTCACCGAGTCCCGCTCGGCCTTGCTGGGCGCGCTCGCCCAGCCGGAACGGGATGCCTTCACCGACCCGCAGACCGGTCAGAACGTCCGGCGCTTCCTCACCGACCAGGGCCGCACCCTGCTCAGGGCCGACGGCGGCCGCGTCATCGCCTGGAACGTGGCCGAGCACCGCCGTACCGCCATCTACCACCTGCCGAGCGGCGCGGAGGCGTCCGGTGTCGGCCCGGACGGTCGGTTCCTCGTCCTGACCGGGGCGGACAGCGACACCCTGTGGAACCTCCCCGAGAAGAGGTCCGCCGCCGATCTGGGCGATGCGGAGCTCGGGGCGACCGCGCCCGACGGAGACGCATTCCTCATCCAGCCGTTCGACGGGCCCGGCGAGGTGCAGGTCCGCCGGACGGAGAACGGCAAGGTCCTCTTCACCACCGGTGTCTCCCGCAGTATCACCACGGCGGCCCTCGGCCGGGGCGGGCGTCTGGCCGCTCTGTGCCCTGCCGAGGGCCCGCCCCAGGTGTGGGACACCGTGCGCGGCAGGCAGCTGCCCGGCGCCTGGCAGAAGGCGGACAAGACCGTGTGCGGCACCGGCTCGGGAGCCGACGGCGGGGACCGGCTGCTGCGCCTCAGTGCGGACGGCAGGCGGCTGGCCTCGGTCCACGGGACAGCGGCCACCGTCTGGGACGTCGGCAGCGGGCAGGTCGTCGCCGACTTCGCCAGCGGCGGCACGACCGGGTTCGCCCAGGCGGACCTCTCGCCCGACGGGGAGTTCCTCGCCACCACCGACGACCAGGAGATCGCCGTATGGCAGCTGGCGTCGGGGGGCGGGCAGGTCTTCCGCCGACCGCTGGCCGGCGCGGAGGTCACAGGGCTGACGTGGGCCCCGGACCACGGCCGCCGCATCCTGCGCTACCTCGACCGCGCCACCGTCCACACCTTCGACCTGACCGACCGCCTCGCCGCCCCCTGGCAGAGCACATCGGCCGACGCCACGCTCCTCGCCCCGGACGGCACCACCCTCGCCACCGCCACCCGGTCCGGGCACGGCTACCGCCTCGAACTGCGCTCCACCGGCACCGGCGCCGTCCTCGCCCGGCGCACGCTCGGCCCGCTGCCGAGCGCCGGTGACGAAACCCCGCAGCTGGCCTTCAGCCCGGACGGCCGGACTCTCGCCGTCGCCGACACCACCTCCTCGGGCGGCTCCCTGCGGCTGCGCTTCACCGTGTGGGACGTACGGGACCACACGGTCCGTACGAGCTTCACCACCTCCGGAGCGGCCGACCGCCCCGTGTCCGCGCTCGCCCTGGGCGTCGACGGGCGCACGCTGCTGGCCGTGCGCTCCGCGGGCGACGGCGAGGCGGCGGAGGTCTGGGACACCCGGACCCGCCGCACCTCCCGAGCCCTGCGCGGCTTCTTCGGGCAGGGCGTGGCCGTGCGGCCGGACGGACGGCTACTCGTCGGCTCCGCCGACCAGTACGCCGACGTCCCCTCCGGCAAGGTCACCGGGTGGGCGCTCGCCGACGGCCGGGAGGTCACCGCGCTCGCCTTCAGCCCCGACGGCACCCGGCTCGCCGTCGGCGACACCACCGGGCACGTGACCCTCTGGGACGGCGACCTGCGGCACACCACGGGTGTCCTGACCGGCACCGCGGACACGGCCCCGAGCAGCCGGACCGAGGCCGTGGGCGCACTGGCCTTCTCCTCCGACGGCCGCACCCTCGCCGTGGGGGGAGCCTACGGAACCCTCCGGCTCTGGGACACCGCCGGCCAGCGGCTCCTCGGCGGCGACCTGCCCACGTCCGGGGACGAGATCCGCTCGCTCGCCTTCACCCGGGACGACGGCACGGTCTACGCAACCGGCCCGAACGTGGTGCTGCAACGCCACCCCATCGCCCCCGACGCGGCCGTCCGCGCCGTCTGCGACCGTGCCGGCGGCGGACTGAGCCGGGCGCAGTGGCAGCGGTACGTCCCCGACGCGCCGTACCGGCAGATCTGCCCGGCAGCGCACTGAACACGGACGAAAGTGACAGAGCGCTGCCGGGGCCGGTCCTGAAATTGTTCACAGTGACCCCGGGGCTCGCTGAAAAACGGCCCTGACCAGAACGATCAGAGAGCACAACGGCAGTCGGCGTCCTCGTACGCGGCGGTCGGCCGGCGTCCGGTCCCGCGACGCCCGGAAGGTCCTCTCTCTCCCCAGGTTCTGGTCACATGCGCTCTCACACCCTGCTCCCTTCCCTCCTGCTGCTCGGCTCGCTCACCCTCACGGCAGCCTGTGCGCACGGGACGTCCGAGCCCCCGGTCACGGCATCCGCCGGCGCGCGGCCCGGCTCGACGCCGTCCCCGGTCCGGACGGTCGACCCGTCGAAGATCAAGGGCATGGAGATCGTCAACGACAACAGCGAGAACCGCTCCTGCCCGTTCGCGACCAGCTACCCGGACGTGCCGGGCGCGGAGGCGATGACGTCCGCGATGAAGAAGTACGTGGAGCGGCGCCTGGCAACCTTCCGCTCGGGGGCGTGCGGGGACGACTCGGGCGGCGGGGACGGCCGCGAGATCAACATCAGCCACCAGTTCCTGGTCGCCTCCGGCGACGTGCTCGGCGTCCGCCTCACCACCCAGGACCAGAGTGCTGCGGCGGACGGACGGTCCGCCAGCACCTACTGGTACGACGGCAAGGCCGGCGCCTACCGCACGGCACTCGGACTCGTCGCCGGCGGCTCCCGGGACGCCTTCGTCGCCGCCCTGAAGGATCAGCTCAAGGACCGGGAGGGCGTGGATGCCGCCGGCCTGGACGACACGTTCTCCGACCCGGACACCCGCGACACCACCCTGGACGACATGGCCTTCACCGCCGACGGCGGACTGCGGGTGAGCTTCGACCACGGCGAGGTGGGCGTTCCGGCCGCCGGTGCCTTTGTGGTGACCATCCCCAAGAAGACGATCACCCCTTGGCTGTCCGCGTTCGGCCGGCGCGCACAGCGGCAGACCGTGAGCCCCAGCCGTTCACTCGACTTGGGCGCGCCGCACGTCCCCGCCCCGGCCGTCCCCACCCACACCGCCTCCGGTGACGACGACACCGACTGCAAGAAGGTCAAGTGCATCGCCCTGACCTTCGACGACGGACCCGCCGTTCCCGAGGCTTCGGCCCTGTTGACGCACCTAGCCCGGTACAAGGCCCGCGTCACCTTCTTCACCGTCGGCCAGAACGTCGCCGCCCACCCCGACCTCGTCCGCGCCGAGGCGAAGGCCGGCCACGAGATCGGCAACCACTCCTGGAACCACCCCGACCTCACCCGGCTCAGCTCCCGGCAGGTCGCCTCCCAGCTCGACCGCACCAGCGCCGCCATCAAGGCCGCCACCGGCAAGACCCCCACCCTCTTCCGCCCGCCCTACGGTGCCGTCAACACTCAGGTCCGGGCCGCCACCCCCCTCTCCCCGGTGCTGTGGGACGTCGACACCGAGGACTGGAAGTACCGCGACCCCGCCAAGGTCGCCCGGACCGTCATCACCAAGGCCCAGCCCAACGACGTCGTCCTGCTGCACGACATCCACGCCACCTCCGTCGCAGCGGTCCCCGAGATCCTGCGCACCCTCACCGCCCGCGGTTACCACTTCGTCACCGTCAGCCACTTGCGCGCCACACTGTGACGCGGGGGCCGGTCATGCCCGCGCCAGGCCAGACGTGAAAGCGCAGGCCGACGTCCCCTCCCCCGGGGGCACCGATGCCCAGGGCCAGTCCCCGGCCTCTGCTGCCGCAGGGCAGGCCGCTTCGGACGCAGGGAGTGCGGGAGTGGAAGATGCCAGCGAGGACGGCCGACGGGGCGCCGGGAGCGCGGGAAGCAGTTCCCACAGCGGCCGCGAGCCCGACGCCCAGGAACCGAGCAGCCGGCGGTCGACGAGGTGCAGCCGCTGCTGACGGGCGAAGGTACGGCCGGGCCGCGTGATCCTGCCGTTGGTCTCCATGCCGGGCGTGAACCCGGATTCCATCGACCTCGATGCCGAGCGCAACGTCCTGACGGTGAAGGCCGAACGCAAGCCGACGTACGGCGACGACACCGACACGGTGATCACCGAGCGGCCTGCGGGGACGTTCAGCCGACAGCTGTTCCTCGGCGATACTCTCGACACCGAGAGGATCGAAGCCCCCTACGACGCGGGCGTACTGAAGCTGCGGATTCCGGTCGCCGAGCAGGCCAAGCCCCGCAAGATCGCCATCAGCGGCGGCGGCGACCGCAAGGAACTCGGCTGACGGATCAGCCGGGCTGTCCAGGACCCCGGGCTGCGGCCCGGGGCCCTGCGCCGTCCCCGCTGGGTCCGCTGACTCGTCCCCGAGGGGCCGGTGGGCAGGTTCGTGCGCGACTACCGGGACGGCTCTTCCGGCTTGCCGCCGTCGGCGTCGAACATCTTGGTCCAGGTGGCCCCGCAGCGGCAGCGGGAGTGCTCGATCAGTTCTCCTGCTTCGGAGACGCTCAGCCCCTGGCTGAGTCGCACGTGCACATGATCGCCCATGACGAGCCGCTTCCCTTGACGTCCGTTGCGTGGCTCAGGGTGGACGCTTGTCGCTTTCATTGGCAATGCCGCAGATCACACCATGTGTTCCGAGTCGGCGCTCGGCAACTCCTCCGCACGCTTGACAAGGATCGACTCAAGTTTTATTTCAGGACTATGAGCAAGTAGGGGTGAAAGCGCAGCTCGCAGAGGCGAGGAGGTGTCGGCATGCCGACGCGGGACCAGAGAGTGGACTTGTATGCGGTGTTGGGGGTGGAGCCCTCGGCGACGGCCGAGCTGATCACCTCCGCCTTCCGCGCCCGGGTGCGCGAACTGCGCCCCGACACGCGAGTCGACGCGGTCACCGCCGCGCGGTTCGGCGAGGTGCGGGAGGCCTACGAGACCCTGCGCGACCCGGTCCTGCGCGCGGCCTACGACCAGTCCCGCGAGCCGGCGTACGACCGCCGGCTCGCCTCGGCCCCGCCCGTACGACCTGCGCGGCGCCACGTCGTGTTGCTCGGCACCGCACGCCCCGAGCCGGCGCTGCGCGCCGGTCCCGTCCGGTGGGAGCGCACGTTCCGATGAGGCCCGAGCCCCCGCACAGCACGCGAAACTCAGCGAGGCGGGGAGGGAGGACCAGATGGACGGTCGGTCGCTGGCCCGCGCGCAGTTCGAGCAGCTGACGGCAGACCTGTTCGAACGGTGCAAGGCCCCGTTCCACAACGCGATCAAGGACGCCTGGATCAAGGTGTCCGACATCGACCACGTGGTGCTGGTGGGCGGTTCGACGCGCATGCCGGCCATGACCGAGCTGGTGAAGGCCCTGACGGGCAAGGAGCCGCACAAGGGCGTCAACCCCGACGAGGTCGCGGATCGGCACGGCGCCGTATCAAAAGTCGCGGGCCGAGCAGCCCGCGGGTGACACTGGTGCCGCCGCCGACGGTACGGCCGGCGGTTCGTCCGAGGATGACGTGGTGGACGCCGAGATCGTCGACGATGACAAGCGGGAGGCCGGCTGACGATGACCGGGAGCGGGCCGCAGGCGACCGAATTGGCGGAGCTGCGGCGCCTGGTGGAGGAGCGGACCGCCGATCTTCAGCGGGTGAAGGCCGAGTACGACAACTACCGCAAACGGGTCCGGCGGGATCGCCTGGCCGTACGCGAGATAGCGGTGGCCAACGTGCTCCGGGCGCTGCTGCCTGTGCTGGACGCAGTGGACCGGGCGTGCGCGCACGAGCCGCTCACGCCCGGTCTGGAGGACATCGCCGACAGCCTGAGGGAGCAGTTCGGCTCGCTGGGCGTCACGTCGTTCGGCGAGGTGGGCGACCCGTTCGATCCCGTCTGCCACGACGCCCTGGCGCACCACGCCTCCCCCGACAGCGACCACTTGGTCTGCTCGGCCGTCCTCCGGACCGGCTACCGCCTCGGCGACCACCTGCTGCGCCCGGCCCACGTGGAGGTCGCGGGGCCGGCTCCGCCCGCGAGGAACGCGCACGGGGGCGACCGAGGCGTGCGGCCTTCCACCGACGGCGGTGCGCCGCCCTTCCCCATCGCGCGAAGCTGACCGGGCTCAGGCCCTCACCCGTCTGGACGCCGCGGTCGCCCGCCTCACGGCCCTGGGGCACACCGAGACCGAGCCGCTGACGGCCTTGGCGGCCCGGCTTTGCGCGACGAGGAGTGATACGGCGCCCCCGGTGCCGAGAGGGCTGCCGCCTCGGCACCGGGGACGCCGCCTGCCCCTGAACCGGCCACTGAAGGCAACGAACCTCTGCGTAGCTGCCCCCCTTTTCCGAACGGGTATTGGCGGGAGCGGGGCGGTATGTGCCCATACGAACGGGGCGGCTTCCCCCCGGCCGCGCGTGCGCCTCCGGGCCGTGGGCCCCACTGCCTCGGCGCAGAAACGTTCGCGTATCGCGCCCCCCGAGGGCGGCGGGCCCTGTTGGCCCGAAGTCGCCGATTCGCGATCCGAACTCCGATTTCCGCCGTACTCGCCGACGTGTTCGCTCCGCCGCCCGCGAGTCGATGCTCGACCAGGTGAAGGCCGGGGTGATCGGCTTCAAGATCCATGAGGACTGGGGCGCCACCCCCGCGGTCATCGACACCTGCCTGAAGGTGTGCGAGGGCAGGAACAGCCCAGAGGACGACGACCGCACGGACGGCCTCGTCACCAACGGCGTGCAACTCGCCCTGCACGCGGACTCGCTGAACGAGGCGGGCTTCGTGGAGAGCACCAAGGCCGCGTTCAAGGGCCGTCCCCTGCACATCTTCCACATCGAGGGGGCCGGTGGCGGCCACGCCCCCGACATGATCACCCTGTGCGGGGAGGAGAACGTCCTGCCCGCGTCCACCAACCCGACGCGCCCCCTGACGGTCAACACCGTCAAGGAGCACATCGACATGATGATGGTCTGCCACCACCTCAACCCGGAGCTGGACGCCGACCGGGCCTTCGCCGAGTCCCGGGTGCGGCCCTCGACGATGGCGGCCGAGGATCTGCTGCACGACATGGGCGCCATCTCGATCATGTCGTCCGACGCGCAGCCAATGGGCCGCATCGGCGAGATGATCATGCGGACCTGGCAGACCGCCCACGTCATGAAGACCCGCTACGGCCGGCTGCGCGAAGGCACCACCGCGGAGCAGGAACAGCAGCGGCGCGAGGCGGACAACTTCCGCGCCCGCCGTTACGTCGCCAAGTACACGATCAACCCTGCCATCGCCCACGGCGCGGACGACCTGATCGGCTCCGTGCAACCCGGCAAACTGGCGGACTTGGTGCTGTGGGAGCCGAAGTTCTTCGGCGTGAAGCCGCACCTCGTCCTCAAGGGCGGGCAGATCGCCTACGCGCAGGTCGGTGACGCCAACGCGTCCATTCCGACGCCGCAGCCCGTCCTGCCCCGACCCATGTGGGGTGCCACCGGGAACGCGCCGGGCGCCAACTCGGTCAACTTCGTGAGCCCGCAGGCCACGGTCACCGCGCGGGAACTCGGCATCAACAAGTCCCTGTACGAGATCAAGGACACCCGTCAGGTGTTCAAACAGGACATGGTCCTCAACGGCGCCACCCCGGACATCCGGGTCGACCCGGACACCTACGAGGTGTTCATCGAGGACACCTGCATCACCGAACCGCGCCGGCAGAAGTAGGAACAGGCGCAGGACGACGAGGGGCTGTGCACCCAGCGGCCCGCTCCCACGCACTACGCGTCGGAACTTCCCATGGCCCAGCGCTACTTCATCCTCTGACCGTGCGGCGGACGACGGGAGGGGCGGCCCGGCAGGCCGGACGCCGCCCGTCCCGTCCTTCCGCCACGCCTTCGAAAGGCATGGCCACGCGCCCATGAGCCGTACCGCACTCCTCGTCCTCGCCGACGGCCGTTTCCCGGCAGGAGACCATGCGCATTCCGGCGGCGTCGAGGCCGCCGTCGCAGCCCGCGCCGTCCACGATCCCGTCACCCTCTACGCGTTCTGCCGTGGCCGCCTGCACAGCGCGGGTCTCACCGCCGCCGCACTGGCGGCCGCGGCCGCCGCCGGACACGATCCACTCGTCCTGGACGAGGCCGCCGACGCTCGTACGCCCGCCCCGGCGTTGCGGGCCACGGCCCGCAAGCTGGGCCGGCAGCTGCTGCGCGCGGCCCGCGCGGCGTGGCCGTGCGAGGCGCTGGAGCGGCTCGCCCGTGATCTGCCGGGCGGCGCCCACCAGCCCGTCGTGCTCGGGGCCGCCGCCCACGCGGCCGGCCTCACCGCGTCGGACGCCGCGCATGTCGCGGCCTTCAGCAATGTCGCGGGCCCCGCCACCGCCGCCGTGCGGCTGCTCGGCCTCGACCCGTTCGATGCCACCGCGGTCCTGGCCCGTCTCTGCGACGACGTCGACGCCGTGGCCCACCAGGCCACCGACGCCGCCGCCCGTGTCGCCGACGAGGGAGCCGGCATCCTGCCGGCCGCGTCGTCGCCGCTGCTCGACATCACCGCCGAGCAGCACGCCGCCTGGCCGATGCGTCTTTTCGCGTCCTGACGCGAAGTCCGGACTCCGCACACCAGAAGGAGCGCACGCCCATGCACCTCGACCACACCCACGACGGTCCCGGCGCCGTCTCCGCCGACGCCCACCGCCCTGACGGCAGCCGCCGCGCTCTCAGGATCGGCCTCGGCGGTCCGGTCGGCTCCGGCAAGACCGCCACGGTCGCCGCCCTCTGCCTCACCCTGCGCGACCGGTATTCCCTCGCAGTCGTCACCAACGACATCTACACCCGTGAGGACGCCGAGTTCCTGCTCCGCGAGGCCGTCCTGCCCCCTGAGCGGATCACCGCCGTGGAGACCGGGGCCTGCCCGCACACGGCGATCCGCGACGACAGCTCGGCGAACCTGGAGGCCGTGGAAGAGCTCGAGGACCGCCTCGGCCCCCTGGATCTGATCCTCGTCGAGTCCGGCGGCGACAACCTCACCGCCACCTTCTCCAAGGGCCTCGTCGACACGCAGATCTTCGTCATCGACGTCTCCAGCGGCGACGACATCCCCCGCAAGGGCGGCCCCGGCATCACCACCGCCGACCTCCTGGTCGTCAACAAGACCGACCTTGCCCCGCACGTCGGCGCCGATCTCGCCACCATGGCGTCCGACGCGGGCCGGCGGCGCGGCGACCTGCCCGTGATCTTCACCTCCCTCACCGGCGACGACGGCGTCCGGCCGGTCGCCGACTGGGTACTGGAACGCCTCACTTGCTGGCATCACGGGACCGAGCGGCCCGAGCCCGCCACCGCCACGCGCTGATCCCCTACGTCCCGGCAGGAGACATGAGCACGCTCACCGAAGACCTCGCGCGCCTCCCGGACGCCTGCGCCGTCGCGGCAACCGCCCGGCTACGGGCCTGCCACAACGGCCGCACCACCACCCTTCCGCTGCTGAGCAGCGACGGGCCCTTTCACCTCCAACGGCTCCGCCCACGCGGCGGCCTGGCACGTTTCGACGTCATCGGCGCCATGAGCGGCCCCCTCGGAGGCGACCGGCTCGCCCTCCATGCCGACATCGGACCGTACGCTCGCCTCCAGATCACCGGAGCCGCCTCCACCATCGCGCTGCGCGGCCCCACCGACGACACCGCCACCTACGACATCCACCTGACGGTCGGCGACGACGCCACCCTGCACTGGCTGCCGCAGCCCCTGATCAGCACCGCCGGCAGCAACCTCCGCCAGACCTGCACCGTCGGCCTCTCCCCCACCGCCCGCCTCGTCCTGAGGGACGAACAGATCCTCGGCCGCACCGGTGAGCCCAGCGGAAACCTGACCACCCGTCTCACCGTGCTCCGCGCCGACCGCCCCCTTCTCGACCAGCACACCTCCTTCGGCGGCCCCCACCCCGCCTGGGACGGCCCGGCCGTCATGGGCTCGCACCGCGCCTGCGGACAACTCCTCGTCGTCGACCCGTCCCTCACCCCGGCGGCCCTCCCACCGGTCCTCCTCGGCGACGCCGGTACTCCAGCCCAGGGCGTGCTGGTCCCCCTGGCCGGCCCGGCGCTCCTGGCCACCGCGGTGGCGGACACCGCTACCCGGCTACGACGTCTCCTCGACGAGGCACTGCGACGGGCGCTCAGCACGAACCCGTGCCGTAGAGGGGGGTTGTAGGACAGGGACTGGCTGGTCTTGCGGAGTAATGCCATCAGGCCCGGTTGAGCCGGGCTGCGATTCCGTGGCCGATCAGCAAATAGATGACCGCCGGGAGGCCGTAATTTAGGACAACGCGTAGCCCCTCTGTGTCCATCGTGAAAATGTCCTGTGCCCATCCGGACAGCCAGTCCGCCATTCCGTGGACGAACTCGACGAAGGGATTCGCCTGGTTCGCGTCGAGCAGGTAGAGCACGATCCACAGACCCAGCAGTCCGGCCGCGACGTCGGCGATCGTGCAGGTGACAAGCGCTACCCGCCGCGTGGTGGCCTGGTTGCGCTCGGGGCGGCCAGGGCCCTGGGGCTGGTCGTAGGCCTGGTATCCGGAAACCGGGTCGGTACCGTTCACGAAAAATTCCAATCTCGCGCGTGCGATGTCGACAAGGCCGCAAAGGCAGTGAGATTCAGCCTCGGACTGGCCCGTTTCTGCCTACTTCTGCGCCGTGCGAGCACCGCCGTGTTACACCTCGGTCTGCGGCCGCCGGAATACGGTTCCTATTCGGGCACATGCCCAGATGTTCGCCTGCGGCGTACATTTCGGATGGCATGAAGGCGCGGGCAGCAGGTGAGGGGTGTACGGGCCGGGCTGCCGGTCCAGCCGTGTTCGCCGCCGCGGGGGATGCCGTGGACGAGGGCGATCGGGCCACGCCGGCTCGAGATTGACGTCGCCGATGACGACCTCGGTGCCCTCGGCGGCAAGCCGCTCGGCCGTGGCGGCGCCGATGCCGGTGGCACCCCCGGCGATGACCAACCTCTTGCCTTGCAGTCCTCTCACGTACTTCTCCCCTGGTCGATGTCCGGTGTGCGGGTATGCGGAGTTGCAGGTCGTATGTCGGTGAACGCCTCCTCGCCGCCCCCGGCCGGCAGCCGTACCTCGCCGCTCAGCACCGGGTCGTAGAGCAAGTGCTCGCTGAAGTTCTGGACGAACCAGCGCGGCCGCAACACAGTCCGGTCGGACCCGCGTGTTCGAGGGGCCGCTCGGCAGTGAGCCCGGCTGCCGAGGTCGGGGAGCACGAGGTACGTCCCCGTCACACCCGCCCGTGCGGGGCCCCGCGGTGCGTCCAGCCGAACGACGGCGCACCGGAACGGGACGCCGCGCGGACCGACACGCCCCGCTCCTGAAGCAACCGCGCAACCCGACGGCCGGTCTTGCCCGTCGCCCTGTCACGGATCATCTCGTCGCTCATGGCCTCAAGAGAACCAGTCGGCATCTGCCAGAACCACGCCGTGCGGACTGCGGACTCACCTCCATATGCGTTCGTCTACGCCGACCAGCACGGTGTCCGTGAGTGGAAATCGGCTTGTGGCTGCCGGCTGCGTGATCAAAGCTGACTCGCGATGATGCCCTTGACTGAGATCGATCGACTGAAGCGGACCGTGTCCGCAGCATGGGACAGCCCGATCGCCGACCAGGTCGCCGCGCAGTGGGGTTACCCGGCCGGCTCCGCCAGGTGGTGGCGCTCCAGTGCCTCACATGTATGTGTGCTCCCGGACAACGGGCGACGGCGATATCTGCGGTTCGTGCCCGGCTCTTGCCGCGGACCGGAGTCCCTGGCCGTGGTGGCTGAGCTGATGGCACGGCTCAGCGACGGCGGCTCGGCCGTGGTGCGGCCGGTCGCCGCCGAGTCAGGGGCGCTGACCATGACCGTGGCGACCGGTCTCGGTGCCATGCACGCCATGGTGGTGGAACCGGCACCCGGTGCCCAGGTCGACGTCGGCGAACTCACCGAACCGCAAGCGCGGGACTGGGGGCGGGCACTGGCCCGTTTGCACCGTGATGCCGCCGGACTTGGTGCCGGGCTGCCCACATCGTTCGGCGAACTTCCGGATATCGGTGAACTGTTCGCCGATGACGCCGAGTTGGTCGAGGCGACGACGCGGATCGCCGACGTGATGAGCGAGTTGCCGCGTTGCGAGGACCGCTGGGGCGTGGTGCACGGTGACTTCGAGCTGGACAACATGGCCTGGGAAGAGGACGGCCCGACCGCCTACGACTTCGACGAGGCCGCCCTCTCCTGGTATGCCGCCGATATCGCCTTTGCAGTGCGCGACCTGACCGGCGACACCGGTCGGCCCGCAGCCGGGCACCGGGCGCGGTTCGACGCCTTCCTCGACGGCTATCGCAGCGTGCGCCCGCTCGACGACGAGGACCTGGGCCGCCTGCCGCTGTTCGCCGGCCTGCACGCCGCGGCTTCTCTCGTGCGCATCACCCGCGCCCTGGGCGAACCCGCCCGGCAGGAACCGGGTTGGCTGTCCGGGCTGCGCGACGACCTGACCGACATGGCCCGCGCCCATCGGCAACTCGTGATCGGCATCGGCCAGGAAGTGGGCCGAGGGATCCGCTAGGCCCTGTCGTCACATTCCCGCCTGCCCCGCGACGCCATGCACGCCCCCCCAAGCTTTTCGAGCAGGGGACCCCCACTCGCCGCACCGGGCGCAGGCCCACGTACAACCAGTACGAGGGCCTGCGCCCGGCACACCGAGAGCACGCACCTGACGCCGCGGGGCCCCCTTCGGGCGGACGACGGGAATGTGACGACAGGGCCTAGAGGGGTTCAACGGCTGCTGTTATGACGGTTGAAGCAGTCCTCGAACGAAGTCGGCGACCAGCGTCGCCACCGCTTCCGGAGCCTCCAGGTTCATGGCGTGGGTGGCGTCAATCCGGTTGACGGTGATCGTCGGCCGGACGCGGGAGAGAGCGGCCAGTTCGTCGGAGACCTCTTGTCCGAACCGCGTGCTGAAATCGTCGAACCACTCCATGCCGGGGACCGGCGGTAGCCGTCGGCCGGCCTGTACCAGCAGCAGCGGGCAGTCGGCCCCCTCCAGCCATGCGGTGACACCGAGCGCGCCGAGCTTGTGGAGTTCGTCCCGGATCTCCAGCGCCGTCGCCCGTTCCGGAAGCGTCTGCCACCTGCCGTCGGGCAAGGGGCGTGCGGCCGCGCGGGCAGCGGCTTCCGCTCGGTCGGCGGGAATCCCGAGCCGGGCAGAGTCGTTGGCCACCTTCTCTTCGATGTACTCGGGGGGCGCGATGGCCCCGGACGACTCCAGCAGCGCCTCACCCACCCGGCCGGCGCCGGGGTACTCGCGTCCCCACCAGAAGCCGTCGAGATTCACCGCGGCACGGGCACGGTTCGGGTTCGCCCGGGCGTACTCGACCGCGACCATTCCGCCGAGGGAATGGCCCACCAGAACGGCCTCCGGCACGCCATGCGCGTCGAGCGTGTCCGCGATGTGCCGCACCACGGTGGGCATGGTCCAGGGGAAGACATCGGGAGAGCGACCGTGGCCGGGGAGGTCGACGGAGAGGACGCGGTGCCCGGCGGTGAGGAGGGTGGCGGCGGCGTCCCAGTCGGTGAGCGACCGTGAGAAGCCGTGCAGCAGAACCAGTTGAGGGCCATCGCCCCCATAGTCATGGACATGTAGGAGTGTCATCGGGTTTCACTGTAGGCGGCACACACCATGTCGAGCACCGGATCAAAGATCTCCGGGAGCGCGAAGGTCGTCGACGGTCAGAGGCCGAACTCGATGTGCTCCACGTCGGTGAACTCGACTTCGAGGCCGTGGGCGCGGCGGCCGTTGTCGCGGAAGTACACCTCGCCCAGTGCCTCGGCCGCGATGTTCCGAAGTTGCTGTTCCGTGCCGCCGGCTTCCTTGACCTCGAAGAGGCGGGCGGCGTACTGCGGGGGCAGAGCGACGGTGAGATGGCGCAGCCGGGCGTCGTCGGTGGTGCCGGGGGCGGCGGTGTAGCCGAACCGGGCGCGCGTGTCGATGACGATGCCGTCGGTGGTGGCCGCCGTCTGTCTGGCCCTGGCCCGGATCTGGGGCTGCCACCGCGCTGTGACCTCGCGCTCCATGCGCTGCGCGAGGTCGGCACGGGGCTTTTTGATCTGGTCCTTCACATACCGTTCGACGGTGCGCTGAGTGATGCCGAGCAACTCGGCCACCGGCCTGGTGCCCTTGAGCTGCCTGACCAGATAGCGCATCTGCGCGCCCGCGCTCTTGGGGATGGGGCGTGTGAACGCCTTCCACAGTGCGGCGTCGAGACCGTCCCCGACCGTGTCCATCGGCTGGCTCCCCTACTCTCCGTCGTCCTTGGCCGTGACCTCACCGGTCTTGATGTAGCGGGCGAGGTTGAGGACCTGTCCGTGTTTCTCCCGCACTGCTTCGGCCCACAGGGTGGTCTGGGTGCCCTCGTGCTTGACCATCCCCGGCGACACTCCGAGCCGGAAGCTGCCGGGCACGGTCTTGTCGTCGGCGTCGTACGGCAGGACGTGGAGCGGGCTGGGACCGTCGGCGGCGTAGACGGCACAGTCCGACAGGACCGCCACCGGGTACTGGCCGGTTGCCGCGGCCAGGTTGAGCATCTTGCGGTGCATGTTGATCCGGGCCCGGGAGATGACGGCGGCTCGGATGTCGGGCCGCCACGTCGGGCGGGAGAGGGCGGGCCAGGGCTGCCCGGGCTTCCAGCCGCCGCCACGCGCCCGTTCGCGCAGCTTGCCGATGCCGCCCTTCACCGTGGACTTGATCGCGTCCAGGACGATCGCCATCTCGGGATCGCGCTGCCGGTAGCCGTCCATCGCCTTCAGGAACTCGGGGGTGCGCAGCTTCTCACCCACGCCCAGGTCCGCCATGGTGTCGACGTACGCGTTGCGCAGCCGCTTGTACCAGCCGTCCAGGAACCTGCCCCTGTCCTCCCTCACCCAGGCCTCGGTAGGGGCGACGTCGTAGCCGAGCTCCACCGCGTACGCCACCGTCGGAGTCGCGTACCAGGCCGGCCCCTGCGGGCGCTCGCCGGTCGGCGTGAACGGGCTGGGCAGCAGCGCGCCCTGGAGCCGGCGCCACTGCTTGCCGACCAGGACGTGGGAGAGGTCGACGTGGGAGAGGTCGACGAGCCATGACCCGGGCAGCGTCGGGTCGAAGACGGGGTCGGTGACGTGCACGGGCGGCGTCGCCAGACCGACGACGGCTCCGTTGGCGGCAGCGCCGAAGGCGAGGTTGACGTCGATGCCGACCAGGTACCGCCGCATGCACTCGGCGTCGGTGAGCTCGCGCGCCCAGTCGTACGCCTCCTCGAACAGCATCTCGTCCGGGCCCCGCTGGTGGAAGCGGGGCAGACCGGCGAGCAGTGGATGCCCGTCCGGGGCCTCGCACGGTGCGCAGTCGATCGGGTGCTCGCCCAGCGAGCCTGGCCGGTGTTCCCTGTGCCGCTTCCCCGTCTCGTCCGCCTCGCTCGCCCGGGTCGGCGGATTGAGGGCGGTCATCAGCTCCAGGCCGGTGACGGCCGTCGAGCCGCGCGGTGTCATCACGCGGGCCGCGTAGGTGCCCAGCACATGGGCGAGTTCCGCCGGTTCGAGCTGCGCGGCATGGCCCCAGGTGCGGGCGTCGAGCGCGTTCCACGAGGGGATGCACAGCTGCACGCACTGGCGCTGACGGCCCTGGGCGGGGCGGTAGATCCGCGCCCACGGCCCGAGGCCCCGCTTGGTCAGCTGCCACTCGGCCCGGTCCAGCTGCCTGAGGATCTTGTGGCCGTCCGGGAGGCGTCCGGCGAGCCGCTCGGCGTCCGACAGCTCCACCGGGAGCCCGTACCGCTCGCACGCGGCCTCGGTGAGCACGAGCAGCGGATCGGCGTCCTTGCCGGAGCCGTGCAACCTGCCGGCCCCGAGCTGAGCCTCCTTCAGCGTCCACTCCACCAGCGCGGAGAGCGACTTGGCGGGCACGTCGAGCACCAGGCCGCCGATGCCGTAGCCGGTCACCTGGGAGCCGTCGTCGGCGTCGATGACGAGCAGCGGGCCGTTCGCGAACCGCGGGTCGGCGTCGGTCGTCGGGGGGTTCGCCGGGGCCGCCTTCTTGGTGCCGGGGCGGCGTGACGTCGACGACTGCCTGGTCGTGGCCCTGGCCGCCGGACGCGGCACGGCGGCAGGACCGGTGGGCTGCGGCGCGGCGCTCCCGGGAGGAGGCTCCGGGGTCTGGTCCGTAGCTGCGGATGGCGCCGGTGCGGCGGGCGCAGGGGTGGGGGTGGCAGGGGTCCCGGGAACCGGGGTGTCCTTCGGAGGGGCCGCGGCGTCGGTGGCAGGGTAGAGCTGGGCGAGCTGCTTCAGGAGGCGGGCGTACGCGTCGCGCTCCGGGGGGCGCGGTTCGGTCTTGCCGGCCTCCCAGCCGCTGACCGTCGCGCGCCGCACTTGCAGTGCGGCGGCCACCTCGTCCAGCGTCAGGCCGTGGGCCTGGCGCAGCCGCTTGCGTTCCGCCGGGGGCGGCAGCGGGGAGCGGGACGCGACCAGGGCGTCGACCGCGTCGAACAGCTCGGACACAGGGCACCTCCTGATCCGCCACCCTACCGTGGAGCGTAGGTTTCGCGTACCAAGCGCGTACGTACGGCGTTCTTATGGGTGTTGTCCGCGGCGTACCCCGGGGGCGGACTACTGGGCGGACTACTGGGCGGACTTCTTCGCCGACCCCCACTGGAGATACTGCGCTGCCGCGCCTGACGACACAGTCCGGTGTCGTGCATGAGGCGCTCGATGGTCGCCGAGAGGGTGCTGTCGGCGCCGATGACCGTCTCGACTCCGTCGGGCAACAGGTCGAGCGGCCGGTACCAGTCGCGCAGTTGCGTCTCGTTCACTTCGTCGGCGATCGGCTTGGTGGCGTGCCGGGCGAGGGTTTCGTCGAACGGTACGTCCAGGTAGTAGTGGCGGGTCGCGCCGCGGTGGTCGGCGCGCAGCCGGCCGAGCATGTCGCCGTAGCGGTCGGCGTAGAGGATGCCTTCGACGACGACATGGAACCCGGCGTCCAGGGCGTAGCGCGCCACGGTGTCGATCAGGCCGATGTTCGCGGCACCGGGCACGTCGTGTTCGCGCAGCACGACGCGGCGGAGGTTGTCCTGGGCTACCAGGGCCAGACCGCGGCCGTACGTCTCGCGCAGGCCGGCCGCGACGGACGACTTGCCCGAGGCGCTGTTACCGCGCAGGACGACCAGCCGGGTTCCTTCGCTGCCCACCATCACGGCGGTCACCCTATCGACGGCCAGTGACATCGTCGTTCCGCATCTCCGCCGGCCGCACGCGCGGCGCTCCCGAGGCGACGGCCCGGGACACTTGCGGAGCGATCGAGTCCGTCACCCCGGCCTGCTCTCGGCACCTCAGCGGCACCTCGCACACGAGTGGCGCAGACAGGAGAGGGCTACCACGAACGGCCAGACCGACTGGAGAGTCGTGACCGCGCGTTCGGCCACACCGGCGACGCCGTGCAGATGCAGCTCGAGCAGGAACCATGCCGCGCCCACGGCCATCACCGCGGTGGCTCCCAGGGAGGGTAAGGGCCGCAGAGCCCATGGGACGCTGCCGCCGGTCCGGATGGCCAGGACCGGCCATGCCGCCAGGACGGTGAAGCCGACGGCGGTGACCGAGCCGTGGCTCAGGGAGCCGCCGTTGCTCGGCGCCGGGACCACGGCCACCACCAGGGCGGACACTCCCCCGGCCGCCAGTGCCACCCGGCCGGGGGCCGCGGCCGGGCGCAGCCCCCAGGCGGTGAGCAGGTGGCAGGCGCCCAGGGCGATGAACGCGCCTGTCATCACCCAGTAGCCGGAACCTCCGGGGGCCGCCAGGACGCTGATGGTCTGAGCGGCCGGGTCGTAGGCGGGGCCTTGCAGTACCGCCGCCACCATCCAGCCCGTGATCAGCACGGCAGGAGCGCACGCCGACGACAGCAGGACCCATTTGGGAACAGATCGCATCAGGACACCGTAAAGCGGATCACCCGCTCTTCCCGTCCCACTACCGCCACTTCGGGCGGGTCCGTCCGAAGGTTTCGCGGCACGATGGATCCGTGCGCCGACGGCGCCTGTGGCGGTCCGGCGCTCTGCCCGCGGAAAGGTGATCGGTCATGGAGCTCACTCTGGTGGTGCTGATCATCATCGTGGGGCTGACGTTCGACTTCACCAACGGCTTCCACGACGCCGCGAACGCGATCGCCACCTCGATCTCCACCAGGGCCCTGACGCCGCGCGCGGCGCTGACCATGGCCGCGGTGATGAACTTCTGCGGCGCCTTCCTCGGGACCGAGGTCGCCCAGACCGTCGGCAGCGGCATCATCGCCGCGCCCGAGGACGACTCGGGTCTGCTGCTGGTCATGTGCGCGCTCATCGGGGCCATCGGGTGGAACGTCTTCACCTGGTGGCGGGGGCTGCCGACCTCGTCCTCGCACGCACTGATCGGCGGGCTGGTCGGTGCCGCGCTCGCCGCGTCCGCCACCGTCCACTGGTCAGGGATCGTGGACAAGGTCGTCCTGCCGATGCTGCTCTCCCCGCTGGTCGGTGTGGCTCTCGGTTACGTCCTGCACGTGTCCATCCTGTGGCTGTTCCGTCGTTCGACGCCCCGGCGGACCATGCGCCGGTTCCGTATGGCGCAGACCGTCTCCGCCGCCGCGATGGGGCTGGGGCACGGCTTGCAGGACGCGCAGAAGACCATGGGCGTCATCGTGCTCGCCCTGGTCACGGCGGGCTGGCAGGACGACTTCTCGGTTCCGGTGTGGGTGATCGCCGCCGTGGCGGCCGCCATGGCGGCCGGCACCTACAGCGGCGGGCGCCGCATCATCACCACCCTCGGCCGGCGCATCGTCCACCTCGACCCGCCGCGCGGGTTCGCCGCCGAGACCGCTGCCGCGGCCGTCCTCTACACCACCGCGTTCCTGGTGAAGGCGCCGATCTCCACCACACAGACGATCACCGCGGCCATCCTGGGTGCCGGTGCCACCCGGCGCGCCTCGGCCGTACGCTGGCAAGTGGCCCGCACGATCGTCACCGCCTGGGTGCTCACGTTCTTCGGCGCCGGGATTCCCGCCGCCGCGATCTACCTCGTTCTGCACGCCGTCACCGGTCTGTGATCCGGGCCCGGAGGCCTCACATGATCGCTTTTCCGCCGCATCCGCCCTCCCGCCGGTCCCCTGCGGGACCTCCGGGCGGGCTTCCGACACCTGGGCGTTTCGCGCATCTGCACCCAGCCGACGGTGCCTGTCTGATGGAGGGCGCCGCCTTGCTGGCCGGCGGCGGGTTCACGGACAGCCCGGCCGGTACGCATCCGGCGCTCGCGGCTCTGGCCCGCGTGGTCAACGACAGCGTCGGTGACGCCACCCGGCATGCCCTGTGGCCGCTGGCCGCCGAGCTCGCCGGCGCCTGTCCCGCAGAACGGGCGTATGCGCCGCGGCTCGTCGGCACGGTCGTGGACGAGGCGCGCGTGCTGCGTCCCGCTTCCCGGCGTCTGGCGCGGCACGACCGTGCCTGCCGTCGACGGGGCGAGAGACTTGCTCACGTCGGCGCGAGCGGGCTGCCTGGCCGTGTCGCCGATCTGTTGTGGTGGCGTGGGCCGGGGCGGCGGCACCTCGAACACGCTCTCCGGGTGCTGTGCGCCGCGCCGGACGCGGATCAGCGTCTTGCCCGGTTGCTGCGGAAGGCCGTGGCCGGAGCCCGGGACGGACTGGTCCGGGACGGTGAGGCCCGGTGCGGGCGGGTGCCCGCTGCGGAAGAGCGCTGCAACCGGTAGAGGCGCGGGCCCGTCCTACAGGGCACCATGATCCCTACAAGCTTCCCCGGCCCCTGGACCGCGCCGGTTCGGCAGGTGCTCGACTTCGCCTGGAGGCAGACCCGGGCGTGCGCGTTCGCCATCGCGCTGCTGTCCGGCGTGGCCGTGTCCGCCCTGCTGCCCGGCCTTCCCGTGGCGCGCTACGACCTGCTGGTGGTCTACGGCGTGCTGCTCACGCTGGTGTTCTGGCTGCGCGGCTGGGAGAACGGGCGGGACGTCGCCGTCATCGCGGCCTGTCACGTCATCGGGCTGGCCTTCGAGCTGGTGAAGGTGTCGCTCGGTTCGTGGAGCTACCCGGAGCCGGGCGTGCTGAAGTTCGCCGGTGTTCCGCTGTACGGCGGGTTTCTGTACGCGGCTGTCGGCAGCTACGTGTGCCGGGCCTGGCGCCTGTTCGATCTGGAGCTGGTGCGCTACCGCCCGCGGGCGACGGCGGTGGTGGCCGCGGCCATCTACGTCAACTTCTTCAGTCATCACTGGCTGCCCGATGCCCGCTGGGTGCTGGCGGGACTACTGCTGGCCGTCACCGCGGGAACGTCGGTGCGCTTCACGGTGTGGGGTGTGCGCCGTCGGATGCCGCTCGCGCTGTCGTTCGTCCTGATCGGGTTCTTCCTGTGGGTGGCGGAGAATCTCGCCACCTTCGTCGGTGCCTGGCGCTACCCGTACCAGGAGCACGGCTGGGAGCCGGTGGGGGTGCAGAAGTTCGGCGCCTGGGCGTTGCTGATCAGCGTCACCTTCGTCCTCGCGGCGGTCGGGCGGCGCTCGGATGGTGAGGTGGAGCGGGCGGTGCGGTGACGGGGCGCGGGGAGCGCGAGTCGTCGCCAGACCTCCGGCCACGTATCATCCTATGGACATAAATTGGGTGATTTGCCTTCGAGGGTTGTCACCGACCGTGGCCATCCTCGCCGGAGTGATCAATGTCCCGCACCGGCACGACGGACGACGGAGACGAGCTGCTGACCAGGCTCGAGGCCCTGACGGCCCAGGCTCGTGCACAGGCCGAGATGCAGCGGTCACGGGTCGAGCTGGCCATCGCGCTTCAGCGCGGCATGCTCCCGCGCGATCTGCCCGTCGCCG
This sequence comes from Streptomyces azureus, assembly GCF_001270025.1. Classification (NCBI taxonomy): domain Bacteria; kingdom Bacillati; phylum Actinomycetota; class Actinomycetes; order Kitasatosporales; family Streptomycetaceae; genus Streptomyces; species Streptomyces azureus. The sequence continues at coordinate 39,220 of NZ_DF968195.1, forward strand.
GCCGGCTGCATCTCGCCGTGCGGTACGCGCCCGCCTGCCAGGGGCTCAACGTGGGCGGCGACTGGTACGACGCCTTCACACTGGGCGACGGCCGTATCGGTCTGTCCATCGGTGACGTCCAGGGCCACAACATCGAGGCCGCCGCCTTCATGGGACAGGTGCGGGCGGGGCTGCGGGCCCTGGCCTCGGTGACCAGCGATCCGGGGGAAGTCCTGGCCCGGACCAACGATCTGCTGCTGTCTCTGGGCTCCGATCTGTTCGCCACCTGCACTTTCATGCGGCTCGACCCGTGTGCCGGCGTGCTGGAGAGCGCGCGGGCCGGGCACCTGCCCTGCGTCTGGGCCACGGCCGACGGGAAGTCCGGCGTCACCGCGGACGAGGGCGGGCCGCCCCTGGGGATCCAGGCAGGGGTGCCGTATCCGGTGACCCGGCACGAGCTGACCACGGGCGGTGTGTTCGTGCTGCTCACGGACGGTGTCGTGGAGGGGCCCTCCCTGCCGCTCGAGGAGGGCCTCGACCAGGTGATGCGGCTCGCGGGCATCGCGGCGGTGGCGGGCACGGACGTGGACGCGCTCGCGGCCGCCCTGATCAAGGGTGCCGAGCGTGTGGGCCACGACGACGACGCCGCCGTGCTGGTCGTCGGCCTCGACGGACCTGGGGCTCAGCCATAGGGCCGCAGGGCCCCCGCTCTCGCCTCGCCGTCGCGGCGGCCTCGGTGTCTCATGGCTGCTGTGGTGGGTAGCCAGGATCTGCGTAGGCCGGTCGTCGTCGCTCTGCAGACGCTGGCTGTCGCCGCCTGCTACTACGTCTCGGGCCAGCTGGGCCTGCTGCGGGAACTGGTCGTCGAGGGCTCGGTCGTCACCCCCGTCTGGCCTCCCACCGGCGTCTCGGTCACCTTCCTGCTGATCTTCGGGCTGCGTTGCTGGCCGGGGATCGCCCTGGGCGCCTTCCTCGTCATCCTGTCCCTCACCTCCCTGAGCCCCTCGGCGTTCGGCGTCCTCGTGGGCAACACGGCCGCACCCGTCGTCGGGTACCTGCTGCTGCGCCGGGCCGGTTTCCGTACCGATCTGGCGCGGCTGCGGGACGGTCTCGCGCTGGTGTTCCTGGGCGCGTTCACCGCCATGCTGATCAGCTCGACGGTGGGCGCCGGCCTCCTGCTCGTCACCGGGAAGCTCGACTGGGCGAGCTTCTGGGCCGTGTGGCTGGCCTGGTGGGTCGGGGACGCGATGGGCGTACTGATCGTCACCCCGGTGCTGCTCCTGCTGTCCCGCGTCCGCCCGCCGCTGCGTCTGTCGCGCTGGAAGGAGGCCTCGGGCCTGGCGCTGATCATCTGCTGTGTCGTTCCGCTGGCCGCGCACAGCCCGGTCAGTCTGCTCTTTCTCATCTATCCCCTGCTGATCTGGGCGGCCCTGCGCTTCCAGCTGGCCGGCAGCATGCTGTGCGCCCTCTTCGCGTCGATCACGGCGACAGTGGCGGCGACCGACCGGGCCGGGCCGTTCGATCGGCTGACCAGGGTGGAGGTGATGATCAAGCTCCAGGCGTTCAACGGGGCGATGGCCCTGACGGCCCTGATCCTGTCGGCCGTGATCACCGAGCAGATCAACACCCGGCGTTCGGTGGAGCGCGCGTGTCAGGAACTGGTCGAGGTCCTGGAACACCTCACCGCGGGCGAGCCGGCGGACGGCCGGGCCTCCCTGGAGGACGGTGGGCTCGGGCGGAGGCAGGACGAGTGACCGTACGCCTCCGACGGGCCACCGGGCGGTGATTGCCCAGGCTTACCGTTGACGCCATGACCGAGGTGGAGGTGCTGCAACTGCTGGTGTCGCCCGCGCACCGGCTGGCCGGACGGCCGTCGGACGGCCCCTCCCCCGGCCCGTCCGACGAGCGCGTCCCTCAGGTGGAGGTACGCCGCGGCCTGGGACTGGTCGGCGACCGCTACTACGCCCGGCCCGCCCACCGGAACGCGGCGGTGACCCTCATGGCCTGGGAGAACCTCCCGGCGGACGCCGACCTCCGGCACACCCGCCGCAACATCCTGCTCAGAGGTGTCGACATCGACTCCTGCGTCGGATCGACGATCGCCCTCGACTGCGGCACCGGGCCGGTGCTGTTCGCCGTGAACCGGCCGGCCCGGCCCTGTGCCTGGATGGACGTGACCATCGGCCCCGGCGCACAGCGCGCCCTGCGTGGGCGGGGCGGTGTGCGGTGCACGCCGCTGAACGACGGGATGATCACGCTGGGCCCGGCGACGTTCCGCGTCGTGGCCGGGCCCGATGACGCCGGGCCGTGAGGCGCACTCCTGCGCCCGGCATGTGTTCAGCCGGCCGTCGGGGCCGTGCGGATGGCGGCGATGTCGAGTTGCAGGCGCACCTTCTCGCTCACCATCGCACCTCCCTCGGCCAGTCTGCTGTTGTACGTCAGGCCCCAGTCGGAGCGGTTGATGGTTGTGGTGCCGTCGAATCCGACCCTTTCGTATCCGAAGGGGTCGGTGACGTGTCCGATGTAGGTCAGCTCAAGTACGACCGGCCGCGATATGCCTTTGATGGTGAGGTCGCCCGACATGCGATAGAGGTCGGCGCCCGCCTGTTCCACCGCGGTGCTGGTGAAACGCATACGCGGATAGGCCGCGGCATCCAGGAAGTCACGGCCGACCAGATGGGCGTCGCGTTGTTCCACTCCGGTGTCGACGCTGGAGGTGAACAGTGTGAGGTCGGCCCGTGACCGAGCGGGGTTGCGCGCGTCGAAGTAGAGGCGGCTTTCGTACTCCAGGAAACAACCGCGCACGGTGGTCACCATGGCATGCCGGACGGAGAAGCCGATCCTGCTGTGAGCAGGGTCGACGACCCATTCGCCGGTGAGATTCACCAGGTCGGGGTCGGGCAGCACGGCGGTGGGGGCAGCCGGTGCGCCCGCGGGACGCTGTGGGGGGACTGGCGGCGCCTGCCGGCGGGACGGCACCACGCGGTTGAACAGGTTCATGATTTATCTAGGTACTTGAGTTTGGTTATTGCCGCAAGTCCCCTTCGCGTTTACGGCTGTTGCGGACGGGCCTCTGGCCTTATTTCCGCCGCCTTGCACAGAATCCACACATGCCTGTCGCGATGTGCCGACGAAATAGCCATCCGGGAGTCCCGGTTTTTTCATTTCGGGCATATCGGCGATTCGGCCGGAGTCACCTCGATCGCGAGATCGTTGTCGATGGTGTAGTAGGGGCGCGAGGAGGATCCGCCCGCCGTGAGCGCCGGATAGACGAAGACGTGTTTGCGGTCCGCCACGTCGTCGAGAAGCCTGCCGATCCGGATCGGCGGCGCGTCGGCGGTGGGCCGGACGAAGACGTCCCAGATCCGGCCCGGGCCCGCTGTGCCACCCGTCAGGTCCTCGGGCCCGGCCGTGAACGAGAAGCCTCTGCCGTCGTCGTCGATCCAGGGGCGGAGCTCCCGTACGGTGTCGCTGCCCCGCAGGCGCAGCCGTACGGTGGCGTCCTCGAGGAGCTCGGCGCCGTGCAGGCGGGCCTCGATCGTCATGGCCTGTTCCGTGACGTCGATGGCGCGGGCCTCCGCATGGGCGGTGCGCCGCCATGCCCTGAGGGCGAGGAAGCCGTCCTTCGTGACGTACGGGATTCTGACGGCGACCGGTGAGGGCCGGTCTCGGAGGTGTCCGTCGACGAGGGCCCGCAGGTCTCTGAGGCCGGGGCGCAGCCGCTGTCGCTCGGCTTCCGGTTCCGGCAGCAGGTAGAGGTCCCAGCGGCCTTCGTCGAGGGCCGGATGCGGTTCCAGTACGGCGTGCAGGTGGCCGTCGGCCCGGCCGGGCTCCAGGTCGAGGAGGTGAAGGGTCGTCTCGGGGCGGTCCTTCTTGGGGCGCAGCCGGAGCAGCAGCTGGGGACGGGAGGCCGGGCCAGGCGGGAGGCGGAAGGTGATACGGCCGTCCGGGTCGATCGTGCAGTGGGTGCGCAGGTGGGTGTCGAGGTGCGTGGTCATCGGCGTCCCTTGCGTATCGCGCGCAGTGCGCCGACGGCCGCGTCGCGGGCGGCGTGGCCCCGGCCGATCAGTGCGCTGTTGGTTCGGCGGTCCGGCGGAGTGGTGGTTCGCGGGCCCGTGCTCCGGGCCGTGAGGGCCTCCTCCAGGAGGCGTTCCGCCTGGGCGACGACGGGGCCCGGGGCGAAGCGGCGCGCGTTCTCCAGGGCGGTGCGGCCCATGCGGCGGCGTCGGTCGTCGTCGCTGACGAGTTCCAGCAGGGCCGAGGCGAGGGCGTCGGCGTCTGAGACCGGCACCAGCCGGCCGTCGGCTCCGTCCTGGATGATCTCGCCGGGGCCGTAGGGGCAGTCGGTGCTGACGACGGGCAGTCCGCAGCGCATCGCCTCGACGATGGTCATGCCGAACGGCTCGAAGTTGGACGCGGCCGCGCCGATCGAGCCCTTGGCCCATTCGGCCTCCATGGGGGTGGCGGCCCCCATCAGGAACACGTTGTTCCACAGACGGAGTCGTTCGATGAGTTCCCGCAGTCTGGGCTCTTCCTCGCCCTTGCCGTAGATGCGCAGCTGCCAGTCCGGGAAGGCGGCGGCGACCTGGGCGAACCCCTCGATGAGCAGGTCGTAGCGCTTCACCGGAACGAGCCGGCCGGCGGCGATGACGATCTTGGCGGTGCCGTCGGCGGGAGGCAGCGCGGGGTCGGGGACGCTGTTCGGGAGGGCCTCGACGTGGACGCCGGGCAGCCACATCTTGCGCCGGTAGGCGGCGGCGTCCGCTTCCGTGACGGTGGTGATCACGTCGAGGCGGCGGTAGGCGCGGCGCAGTGCGGTGCGCAGACCGGGCGGGTGGTTGTCGAGGGTGAGGTGCTCCTGGCCGACGCGCAGGACGCGCTGCGGGGCCTGCCGCGCGATGTGCACGTTGAGGCCGGGCCGGGTGCCGATGACGACGTCGGTGTCGAGCCCCTCCAGGCACTCGCCGATCCGCTGGTCGGTCAGCTCGCTGTACTGGCGGTGGCGGTACTCGGCGGCCGGGAAGACCTTCGCGGGTCTCTGGTGCAGTGGATGGTCCGCCTCCTTGCGCAGGTCCACCAGCGCGCGCAGGCGCACGCGGGGATCCAGGACGAGATGGGGATGCTCCCGGTGACGTAACGCGGAGACGATCTCCACGTCGTGCCACTCGGCCAGCGCCCCGGCGAGGTTGAACGTGGTGGTGATCGTGCCTCCGATTCCGTAGGCGTTGTGAATCAGGAAAGAGATCTTCATGGTGGCGTAGACGACCCCAACCACCGGACAGTTGTTCGCCGTTATCACTCCGTGACCGCGTGGAGGGGCGGGCCCGGACCAGCCCGTTTCTGCGTGATCTCGGACATAAGTGGTCTGGGCCATACCGCTGTGCCGCCCGGATGTGGATAGCTTGATGTGTTTGCCCGCAGCTGCGTCGCGTCATCGGGTGCACCGTCGTCATCGATCTCCAGGAGACCCATGCGCCCCCGAATAACCTCCGTCTCACGCATCACGTCCCTTCCGCCCCTCGTCCTGGCCGGCGGCGCGCTGGCCGTGGGCGTGGGCGGGCTGTATCTCGCCGGGCTGATGCTGACGGGCGGGGAGATCGACTCCGGTACGACCGTGCGCGGGGTGGAGATCGGCGGCCTGAGCCGTGCGGAGGCGGTGCGGAAGCTGGAGCGGCATCTGGGCGCGGCCGGGGCGCGGGAGCTGTCCGTGAAGGTCGGTGACCGTACGGGCACGGTCGATCCGCGGCGCGCCGGGCTCTCCTTCGACGTCGGGGAGACCGTCGACCGGGCGGCGCGGACCGGCGCCGACCCGGTCAGTGTGATCGGCGGGTTCTTCCGCTCGGGCGGTGACATCGAGCCGGTCGTACGCCTCGACGAGGACAAGGCCCGGGCCGCTCTCGGCGGGCTGGCGAAGGGGCTCGACCAGAAGGTCCGGGACGGCGCCGTCGCCTTCGACGACGGTCGGGTCGAGCAGGTCGTACCCCGCACGGGGTACGCCTTGGACGTGAACGGCGCGGTCGGCACGCTGCGCTCCTCCTTCCTGCGGGGCGACACCCGCTCGGTCACGCCGCTGCCCGCCCGCGAGACCCGGCCGAAGGTCACGGCCGGCGAGGTACGGCGGGCGGTGCGCACGTTCGCCGAGCCGGCCATGTCAGCGCCCGTCACGCTCACCGCGGGCGGCAAGCGGTTCACCGTCGGGCAGGCCGTGCTGGGCGAGCACCTGGCGATGCGGCCGGACGGCGGCGGAAGACTGAGACCGGAGCTGGACGCCGAGGGGCTGCGCGACGATCCCGCCGTGGCCGGTCCCCTGGACGACGTCACCACCACCGCCCGGAACGCCAGGCTGCGGCCGGACGGCGACAAGGCCGTGGTCGCCGAGGACGCCAGGGTGGGCCAGGAGGTCACCGGCAAAGCGCTGGGCAAGGCGGTGCTGCCGCTGCTCACCAGGTCGGGCGCGGACCGCAGCGGCGAGGTGGCCGTGCACCGGACCCAGCCCGAGATCACCCGCGAGAACGCCGCGGAGCTGGGGCTGACGGAGAAGATGTCCTCGTTCACCGTCCACTTCGAGCCGGCGGAGTACCGCACCAAGAACGTCGGCCGGGCCGTGGAACTCATCAACGGCTCCCTCGTCAGGCCGGACGAGACGTGGAGCTTCAACCGGACCGTCGGCGAGCGCACCGAGGCCAACGGCTTCGTCGAGGGCATCATCATCCTCAACGACCAGTTCACGAAGGCGTCGGGCGGCGGTGTCTCGGCCGTGGCGACGACCGTGTACAACGCGTTGTTCTTCGCCGGGGTCAAGCCCGTGGAGCACGGCGCGCACTCCTTCTACATCGAGCGCTACCCGGAGGGCCGCGAGGCGACGGTCGCCTGGGGCAGCCTGGATCTGCGGTTCACCAACGACTCCGGCAAGGCGATCTACATCCAGGCCGAGTCCACGGACACATCCGTGACGGTCTCCTTCCTCGGCACCAGGAAGTACGACGAGATCAAGTCGGTCAAGGGTCCGCGCACCGAGGTGAAGAAGCCCGAGAAGAAGGTGAGCGACGACAAGGAGTGCGTGCCGCAGACGCCGCTCGAAGGGTTCGACGTCACCGTGGAGCGCGTCTTCTACGACGACGGCCGGGAAGTGAAGCGGGAGCCGTTCCGCACGCACTACACGCCGCGTGACGAGATCGTCTGCGAGTGATCCACCCGCCGTTCGCGCTGCCCGTGAAATGCCCGTGGAAGTCTCCTTTCCCGCCGGGGCGTTGACCCGCCCCGAGGGCCCCAGCACAATGAGCGCCCAGTGCTGAGAGCGCTCTCAAAGGAGATCCATGACTGGCAGACAAGGCCCGGCGCTGAGCCGGCGTTCGCTCATCGGTGCCGGCCTCGGCATCAGCGCCGCGGGGATCGCCGCGGCAGCCTCCGGGCAGGCCCTGGCTGCCGGTGCGGACGGTGCCGCCGGCGGTGCCGGGTCGCTGTCGGCCCCGGCCCGGGGGCGCGCCTTTCTCGCCGCCGCCATGGACGCCTATCCCGGCCACGGCAGCGTCCGCCTGGCCCAGAGCTACACCGACCAGGCGGGCCTGTTCAGCACCGCGTTCACGTACGACAACGCCCTGGCGGTCCTGGCCCACCTCGCGGACCGGAGGCCGGAAAGCCTGGCCAGGGCAACGGACTTGGGTGACGCCCTGCTCTACGCCCAGACACACGACCCGGCGTTCGACGACGGCAGGCTACGGCAGGCCTACAACGCCGGGCCGTACACCTTCTACGACGGCTCGCCGCAGCCCGACGGCTTCGTACGGGCGGACGGCACCGCCAACGTCGGTACGCAGTTCGGCTTCACCGGCACGGCGGTGGGCGACATGGCCTGGGCGGGCATCGCGCTGAGCGCCCTGGCCCGCCGTACCGGGGCGCGTCGTTTCCTCACCGGTGCCGTGCGGATCGGCGAGTGGATCGAGCGGACGGGCCGTACCGACGAGCCGCTCGGCGGCTACAAGTTCGGGGTCGACGGGGCGAATCAGAGGCTGCCATTCACCTCGACGGAGCACAACACCGACCTGGTGTGTCTCTTCGGCCGGCTCGCCCGGCTCACCGGTGACCGGGTGTGGCTGGAGCGACGCGGACGGGCCGAGGCGTTCGTGAAGCGGATGTGGGAGCCGGCCGGGGGCTTCTTCTACACCGGCACCAACGACGGGGTGACCGTCAACAAGTCCCCGATTCCCGAGGACACCCAGACCTGGACCCATCTGGCGCTCGGCTCCCGCAGGGGTGGGTACGCCCGTTCGCTGGACTGGGCCGTGGCGGAGCTCGCGGTCCGGGATCACGCGGGCCGCACGAACAGCACGGTGCCCGCGGGGCAGTCGTACGAGGGCGTCACCTTCAGTTCCGCGAGCCTCGTGGCGAACGAGGACGCGCCGATCGCGGAGGGACAGCCCAAACCCGACCGCAACGGTGTGTGGTTCGAGGGGACGGCTCATCTCGCGCTCGCTCTGCGGGACCGTGGGATGCGTGGTGACGAGGCGCGCGCCCGGCGGCTGCTCGCGTCGACCGAGCAGGCCCAGGACCTGCTGGGCGGCGGTCAGACCGTCGGCGGCAAGGCGCTGCCGGAGCGGGCCGGGGTGGTGTCCGCGAGCAGTCCGCTGGACACCGGGTTCGGCTTCGGCTACTACCCGTACCGGCACACGGGTGCGACGGCCTGGTACCTGATGGCGGCGGCTCGGTACAACCCTCTTCAGGCGTGACAGAGCGGCCCGGTCCGCTGTCGCGTGCAGCGGACCGGGCGGGATGTCAGGCGAGGCGGTGGACCGCCTGGTCGGTCAGTTCGTAGCGGGCGCCGACGATCGCCAGGCGGCCGGTGCCGATCCTGGCGGCGAGCTCGGGCTCAGCGGCGAGGCGGGAGCGTACGAGCCGGACGTTGGCGTCCACGGTCGCGTCGATCCGCGCGTCACCCTCCTTGCCGTGGTCTATGACGGGGCTGATCTGATCGACCAGGTACTGCATGTGAGCGGGCAGCCGGGTCCCGGACTGCTCCGCCTCTACGGCGGCACGGACCGCGCCGCACGACTGGTGTCCGAGGACCACGACCAGGGGTATGCCGAGTTCCAGGACGCCGTAGGCGACGCTGCCGAGGACCGCCTCGTCCAGGACCTCGCCGGCGGTGCGGACCGTCATCAGGTCGCCCAGACCCTGGTCGAAGACCAGCTCCGGGGGCACGCGCGAGTCGATGCAGCCGAGCACGACCGCGAAGGGGTGCTGGGCGGTGGCCAACGTCCGCCGGATCTCGAGGTTCTCGTGCGGGTGGCGCTCCCGGAAGGCGCGCCAGCGGCGGTTGCCCGCGGCCAGTTCCCTCAGGGCCTCCGCCGGGGTACTCGGCCGTGGTTCAGTTCCGGGGGCCGGGGTGTGGGGGGCACCGGGAGCCGCGGTGGCGGTCCGGGCGGCGCCGAGGCCCGCGCCGAGAGCTGCGGCCCCGGTCAGCGCGGTGCGCAGGAGTGTGCGGCGGACGGTGCCGCCGGTGGTCGGCCGTGGACCGGCGAAGGGGTGCGGTTCACGGCCGGCGCCTCTGTGGGCAACGGAATCAGTGTTCACGACCAGAACGTACGCCCGGATCCCGGCCTGGCCGCGGTCCTTGCCGTTTCATGGTGAGAGTTGGGTAAGTAATGTTCTTACCTTGAACGGTCTTTGACGATCCCTCAGGAAGGCCGTTCAGGAAAGACGCGGGACGCCCCGGGCCGGCCGGCCCGGGGCGTCCTGTCAGGCGGGTGTGATCAGACCAGGTCGAACCGGTCCAGGTTCATGACCTTGACCCACGCCGCGACGAAGTCGTTCACGAACTTCTCCTTCGCGTCGTCGCTCGCGTAGACCTCGGCGAGCGCCCGCAGCTCGGAGTTCGAGCCGAAGACCAGGTCGGCGCGGCTGCCGGCCCACTTGACCTCGCCCGTGGCGGCGTCGCGGCCCTCGAACGTCGTCTGGTCCTCCGAGGTCGCCTTCCACGTCGTGCCCAGGTCGAGCAGGTTGACGAAGAAGTCGTTGGTCAGCGAACCGGGCGTCTTCGTGAGCAAGCCGAGCTGGGACTGCTGGTAGTTGGCGCCCAGCACCCGCAGGCCGCCGACCAGGACGGTCATCTCGGGGGCGCTCAGGGTCAGCAGGTTCGCCTTGTCGAGCAGCAGGAACTCGGCCGGCAGGCGGTTGCCCTTGCCGAGGTAGTTGCGGAACCCGTCGGCGGTCGGCTCGAGCGCCTCGAAGGACTCGGCGTCGGTGTGCTCCTGCGTCGCGTCCACACGGCCCGCGGCGAAGGGAACCTCCACCTGGAAGCCGGCTTCCTTGGCGGCCTTCTCGACGGCGGCGGAGCCGCCGAGGACGATCAGGTCGGCCAGGGAGACCTTCTTGGCACCGGAGCCGGAGTTGAACTCCTGCTGGATGCCTTCCAGGACCCGCAGGACCTGGGCCAGCTCGTCGGGCTCGTTGACCTCCCAGCCGCGCTGCGGCTCCAGGCGGATACGGGCGCCGTTGGCACCGCCGCGCTTGTCGCTGCCGCGGAAGGTGGAAGCGGACGCCCACGCGGTGGACACCAGCTGGGAGACGGACAGGCCCGAATCCAGCAGCTTGGTCTTGAGGGTCGCGATGTCCTCGGCGTCGATGGCCTCGCCCTCGGCCTCGGGCAGCGGGTCCTGCCACAGCAGGGTCTCCTCCGGGACCTCCGGGCCGAGGTACAGCGACTTCGGGCCCATGTCACGGTGGGTCAGCTTGAACCAGGCGCGGGCGAAGGCGTCCGCGAACTCCTGCGGGTTCTCGTAGAACCGGCGGGAGATCGGCTCGTAGATCGGGTCGAAGCGCAGCGCCAGGTCGGTGGTGAGCATCTTCGGGCGGTGCTTCTTCGAGGAGTCGTGCGCGTCCGGGACGATCTCCGGGGCGTCCTTGGCCACCCACTGGTTGGCGCCGGCCGGGCTCTGCTCGAGCTCGTACTCGAACTCGAAGAGGTTCTTGAAGAACCCGTTGCTCCACTGGGTCGGCGTCGAGGTCCAGGTGACCTCCAGCCCGGAGGTGATGGCGTCCCCGCCCTTGCCCGTGCCGTAGGTGCTCCGCCAGCCCAGGCCCTGCTCCTCCATGGAGGCGGCCTCGGGGTCGTCGCCGACGTGGTCGGCCGGGCCCGCGCCGTGGGTCTTGCCGAAGGTGTGGCCACCGGCGATCAGGGCGACGGTCTCCTCGTCGTTCATCGCCATGCGGCGGAACGTCTCACGGATGTCGCGGGCGGCGGCGATCGGGTCCGGGTTGCCGTTCGGACCCTCCGGGTTGACGTAGATGAGGCCCATCTGGACAGCGCCGAGCGGGTTCTCCAGCTCGCGGTCGCCGGTGTAGCGCTTGTCGTCGAGCCAGGTGGTCTCGGGGCCCCAGTAGACGTCCTCCTCGGGCTCCCAGACGTCCTCGCGGCCGCCGGCGAAGCCGAAGGTCTCGAAGCCCATCTGCTCCAGGGCGACGTTGCCGGTGAGGATCATGAGGTCGGCCCAGGAGATGCTCTGGCCGTACTTCTTCTTGACCGGCCACAGCAGACGGCGGGCCTTGTCCAGGTTGCCGTTGTCCGGCCAGCTGTTGAGCGGGGCGAAGCGCTGCTGGCCGGCGCCGGCGCCGCCGCGGCCGTCGCTGATGCGGTAGGTGCCCGCGCTGTGCCAGGCCATCCGGATCATCAGGGGGCCGTAGTGGCCGAAGTCGGCGGGCCACCAGTCCTGCGAGGTGCTCAGCACCTCGGCGATGTCCTGTTTCACGGCCGCGAGGTCGAGGGACTGGAACGCCTCGGCGTAGTCGAACTCCTCACCGAGGGGGTTGGCCACCTCGGGGTTCTTCGCAAGGATCTTCAGGTTGAGGCGCTCCGGCCACCACTGACGGTTGCCGCCGCCCTGGGTCGGGTGCAGGGCGCGGCCGTGCGCCACGGGGCAGCCGCCGCTCGTCTCCTCCTGCTTCGGGTCGGTGACGATCGCGTCGTGGTTCTCAGTCATGGAAATCCTTCCGGACGGGGTGGAACACGGTGCTCGGGTGGATCACATCGCTCAGGTACTGCGGGCGGTGGAGCAGGCGGGGCACAGGCCCCAGTAGATGACCTCGGCCTCGTCGACGGCGAAGCCGCGGTCGTCGGACGCGGTCAGGCAGGGGGCGTGGCCGACCGCGCAGTCGACGTCGGCGACGGCCCCGCAGGACCGGCACACGAGGTGGTGGTGGTTGTCGCCGACCCGCCCCTCGTACAGGGCCGGGCTGCCGGGTGGTTCGAGGCGGCGTATGAGTCCGGCCGCGGTGAGTGCGTGGAGCCCCTCGTACACGGCTTGGACGGAGATGTGGCCGACGCGGCCGCGTACCTCGGTGGCGATCGCCTCGGCGCCGAGGTGGTCACCGTCCCGCACGGCTTCGAGCAGTGCGACGCGGGCGGCCGTCACTCTCAGGCCGGCACCGCGCAGCTCCTCGGCGGTGGTCGGGGTCCGGGATGCGGTCATGGCGGACAACCTATCCACACAAACACGAGCAGTTCAAGAAAACGAACAGTTCAATTTTGGTGTCGCGCGGGTGCGGCCGGGCGTGACGCGTGCGCGGCTTGGCGGGGCGCCCTTGCCGGCGCACTGTGAGCTCCGTCACAGCATCGATGATCGGGCTTGGGTGCGGTGGCGGGATGGTGTCAGCCGTGTCCGTGTCGCGCCAGCACCGCCCGTGCCGTTTCGGCCATGACCTCGTCGACCAGCCGGCCCTCGAAGGTGAGGGCGCCGATGCTGTCGCGCTGGGCCGACTCCGAGGCTGCGACGAGGCGTGCGCAGCGGTCGAGGTCTTCGCGGGTGGGGGCGAAGACCTCGTTGAGCACGGGGACGTGGGCCGGGTGGATGGCCATCGTTCCCTCGTAGCCCAGGGCGCGGTTCTGCTCGGCGAAGGCACGCAGGCCGTTCAGGTCGGTGATGTCCGCCTACAGTCCGGTCACCGGGCACGGCGCTCCGGCGGCACGGACATCGAGCAGGACGCGGGAACGCCAGGGTCTCGGGGCCCTGCGGGCTCCACCGGTAACCGACGGCGCGTTCCACGTCGCGGCCGGGTGCGGTGAGGGCGCCGGCGTATGCGACACGGGGGACCGCGGCGATGTCGTAGGCGTGGGCGCGGGCCGACTCCAGCAACGGGACGAGGTCCGTCGTGCCGGCGGACAGGCCGCGTTCGTGTTCGCACCAGCCGATGAGGCGATCCCGAGCGCTACGTCGGCGGCGGTGTGCACCTTGGGCAGGACCACCCCGGCCAGTCCGGGGCGCGCCCGGCTACGACAGCCGCTACGTCCCACTCGGCTTCTACTCCCAGCAGCACTCGACCTGACGTGGGCCGGGCTCACCGAGGACCGTCCGCTGCCGCCCAGCCAGGTCGTACGGACCGTGCCGCGCGGGGGCGAGCCCGGCCACGCGCCCGCTCTCACCCGGGCCGACGTGCCGCCCGTCCCGGTGTCGCCCGCACCCGGGGAGCGCATCCGCGTGCACTCCGGTGCGGTCCAGGTGCCCGGCTGAGAGCCGGCCAACGTGCCCATGAGACCCCCCGTCCTATGAAAACCGGCCCGCCTACCGGTCGTCCGATGAGGTCAGGCGTTCGAGCTGGGCGGCGGCCGTCGCGGCTTTGCGGTCGGCTTCGCGGACGCGGCGGTCAGCCGTGCGTGCCCGTTCCCGGGCCGACCGCTCGGCGAAGCGGGCCTGCTGGTGCTCCTCCCTGGTGCGTGCCAGTTCCTCGGCGAGTTCGTCGACGCGCCGCTGGAGGCGGTCCACCTGCTGTTTCGCCTCCTCCGCGGCCTGGCCTGCGGCCGCAGCCTCGTCCTTGAGCGCCCGCAGCTCCCGCTCGGCGGCCTCGACGTCCCGGCGGGCCTGTGCCAGCCGTCGCCGCTGTTGCTCACCGGCCTTGCGGTCCGGGCGGGAGGGGACCGTCGTGACGGAGGTGCCACGCTGTGTCGTGGCGCTCCCCGTGAGGGCGCTCTGCGTGACGGCCGGGAAGCCGACGGCGGCGCTGAGCGGCTTGGCCAGCCGGCCGCTCGCCCATGCCCGGGCGGCCTCGGGGTCGGCCAGGACGGCGTGCAGCGTGTTCTCGACCTCGCGCTGCACGCTTTCGCCGATCGGATGGCCGGCCTCCGCGGCGAGCTGCCTGACCTGAGCGGACAGGGCGCGGATAAGCGCGTGCTGCTGCCGGCTCAGTTCGCGCAGTTGTGTGCGGTCCAGGGCGTGGTGGGCGTGCCGTAGGCCTTCGCCCAGGCGGAGCAGGGGCTCTACATCGCCGGGCCGGCTGCGGACCAGGAGGTTGCTGGCCCAGGCGGCGAGGCTGGGTTTGCGCAACGTGCCGATCCGCTCGGCGAGTTCCCGGTCGCCGGCGGTGCGGGCGGCGGCCACGGCCGATGCGCGGGCGGCGGTGAACTCCTCCGGCCGCAGGGCGTACAACTCGTCGGCCACAGCGTCGAAGTCCATGAGCGTCCCTTTCGCGTGGGGGCTCTGTTCCGAGTCGCGTGGAGGCTGTGCCCCGATCATCCCAGGCGAGGCGGCGAGGGGCTCGTGGGGCGGGGCCTTTCGGCGGTGGAACGCTCCGGAGGCACCCCGTTCATGATCGAGAAATCGACGGTTTAACATATGAGCGCCGCCTAGCTCGAAAGATGGATCTGTGACTGTCAACGACGACTCGTTCACCAACTGGAAGAACCGCGAGGAGATCGCGGAGTCGATGATCCCGATCATCGGGAAGCTGCACCGGGAGCGGGACGTGACCGTCCTGCTGCACAGCCGCTCCCTGGTGAACAAGTCGGTGGTCAGCCTCCTCAAGACCCACCGGTTCGCCCGGCAGATCGCCGGTGCGGAGCTCTCCGTCACCGAGACGCTGCCGTTCCTGCAGACCCTGGCCGAGCTCGACCTCGGGCCGTCCCAGATCGACATCGGCATGCTCGCCGCGACGTACCGCGAGGACGACCGCGGTCTGTCGGTCGCGGAGTTCACCGCCGAGGCCGTCGCCGGTGCCACCGGAGCCAACAAGATCGAGCGCCGCGAAGGGCGAGACGTCGTCCTCTACGGATTCGGCCGCATCGGCCGGCTCGTGGCCCGGCTGCTGATCGAGAAGTCCGGTTCGGGCAACGGTCTGCGGCTGCGGGCCATCGTCGTGCGCGGCGGTGGGGAGCAGGACATCGTCAAGCGCGCCTCGCTGCTGCGCCGCGACTCCATCCACGGCCAGTTCCAGGGCACGATCACCGTCGACGAGGCGAACAGCACGATCGTCGCCAACGGCAACGCGATCAAGGTCATCTACGCGAACGACCCGTCCGAGGTCGACTACACAGCGTACGGCATCAAGAACGCCATCCTCATCGACAACACCGGCAAGTGGCGCGACCGCGAGGGCCTGTCCACGCACCTGCGCCCCGGCATCGACAAGGTCGTGCTGACCGCGCCCGGCAAGGGCGACGTCCCGAACATCGTGCACGGCGTCAACCACGACACGATCAAGCCGGACGAGCAGATCCTGTCCTGCGCCTCGTGCACCACGAACGCGATCGTGCCGCCGCTGAAGGCGATGGACGACGAGTTCGGGGTCCAGCGCGGCCACGTGGAGACCGTCCACTCGTTCACCAACGACCAGAACCTGCTGGACAATTACCACAAGTCCGAACGCCGGGGCCGCAGCGCGCCGCTCAACATGGTCATCACCGAGACGGGCGCCGCCTCCGCCGTCGCCAAGGCGCTGCCCGACCTCAAGGCGAAGATCACCGGCAGCTCCATCCGGGTCCCGGTGCCGGACGTCTCCATCGCGATCCTCAACCTCCAGCTCGCGCGGGAGACCACCCGCCAGGAGGTTCTCGACTACCTGCGCGAGGTGTCCCTGACCTCGCCGCTGAAGCGCCAGATCGACTTCATCAGCGCCCCCGACGCGGTCTCCAGCGACTTCATCGGCTCGCGCCACGCCTCGATCGTCGACGCCGGCGCCACCAAGGTCGAGGGCGACAACGCCATCCTCTACCTTTGGTACGACAACGAGTTCGGCTACTCCTGCCAGGTCATCCGTGTCGTGCAGCACGTGTCCGGGGTGGAGTACCCGACCTACCCGGCTCCGGCGGTCTGAGCCCTGGGGACCACGCGGGGCGTGTCCGGCTGGCACGCCCCGCGTTCTCATGCCTCAGGAGCGGGTCAGCTCGATCCTGTACTGCCGTGTCTGCGAGCCGTCCTCGCTGCTCACGGTCACGACGGCCACCCGTGATGTCTCCTCGCGGACGGTCACGCGCGCGTACGGGTCGCGTGGCGTGGCGGTGACCTTCGCCCGGTCCGGGCGGTCGGTGGTCACCCGGTAGCCGGTCCGGTCCGGGTCGAAGCCGCCGATCGCCACGCCGTCCACCTCGATCGACGCGGCGGCGGCGTCCGAGGAGGCGCCAGGTGTCCTGGCGAAGAGCTCGATCTCCCCGAGGGTGATGTAGCCGCCCGGCCGGGCGGTCATGACCACGCGGACCCCGGTCACCGGGCCGGACGCGCGCACCGGGACGTCGGCGACGGGTGTGCCCTCGGTGCCGACGGGCACGGTCTCGCTCGCGTCGGTCCAGGTGCCGTCGTCCCCGCGGACCTGCACCTTGAGGGACTCCGCGAAGCTGACGTTGGTGCCGTCGCGGTGGAAGTGGGCCACGACCCGGGTCAGATCGCGTGCCTCGGGCAGGGTGAAGGTGATGGTGTCGGACGGGTTCTTCGTGCCGGACCTCCAGTTCGACCAGGCCTTCTCGGACGTGTCGCCGTTGCGCAGGCCCTCTGCGGAGTACCCGCTCTCGGTGTACGTCGCGCCGACCGTCACGCCCTCGTCGGGCGCGGCGTTCTTCTGCCGGGGTGCGGTGACCTGGACGCGTACGGTCGCCGCCGCCCCGGTGCCGCCGGGGACGTGGGCGGTGCCGCGCAGGGTCACCACTCCGGCGTCGTCGAACGCGCCGTCGGGTGCCCGGTCCCAGGTGACCGGGAGTTCGGCGGTTCCGCCTTGCCGTCCGACGCCGGTGACGGTGCCGGGCAGGTCGGGTCGTCCGCCGGTGTAGGTCTTGGCGCGGGACGGGAGGGTGGAGGCGATGGTGTCCACCGTGACGACCGCCTCGGCGCGGACGGTCCGTCCGAGGGCGTCCGTCGCCCTGCCCTTCACCCTTACCGTTCCGGGCTTGCTCCAGCGTGCCTCGGAGGGCAGCGTCCACTGCACGGGGACGGTACCCCGGGCTCCGTCCCGGAAGACGGGCGTCACGGTGCCGGGCAGTTCGGGCGCGCGGCCTGGGACGGTGAACGCCTTGGCCGGCTGGGTTCGCAGCACGGTCTCGTCGGTCACGGCCCAGCGCTGGTTCGCGTTGGAGGTGGGGAGGGAGGCCGAGACGCGGGCGCCGTCCGCCGTCGACTGTCCGACGACGTCGAGCAGCCGGCCCGTGGCGGCGTTGACGAAGGTCCAGGTGCCGTCCCCGGTGGTCGACATGATCCACTGCGCGGCCGGTGTGTCGGCGTCCTCCAGGACGGCGTCGTCGTCCCGTACGGCGAGGCGTTCGCCCGTCTCCGCGTTCACGAGGGCGTAGCGGTCACGGTTGCCGTCGCCGCGGGTCAGCCGTTTCACGGACCACAGCTGGGACTTGGCGGCCGGGTCGGGCGTACGGACGACGACGCCGTCGCCGTCGGCGGACGGGGCCAGGGACTTGCCGCTCTGGGCTCCCTGGAGGCGGTAGACGTGGCCGGGCTGGACGAGTGCGGCGTCCTCGGCGGTGCCGGACACGCCGTCGACGAGGAGAGTGGTGACCGACTTCGCCGGGACGGTCACCGTGGCGGAGTCGTCCTTCACCTTCACCGGTGTGCCGCGGACGAGCGCTCCGTCGGCGCTGGTCACCACGGGCGTGACGGTGGCACCGGGGGCGACGCGCTTGAACCGGGAGAGGTCCAGGTTGACGGCGCGCGGGGTCGTGCCGCTGTTGACGTGCACGACGGTCGCCCCGCGGCCGGACTTGCGTACGGCGGCGACGCTGGAGGGGTCGTCGGCCTTGACGAAGTGGTCGCCGGGCCGGATGTGGTGGGTGAAGTTGCGCAGGGTGTGGAACTTGGTGTTGGCCTTGATCGGGCAGGTCTCCAGGGTGTCCTTCGCTGTGCAGTTGAACGGGATGTGGATGCTGCCCCAGTTCTTGCCGGCCGCCGCCTGCGGGATGGAGTCCTCGACGGGCTGCCACAACACCCAGGCGGACGGTTCCAGTTCGCGGATGTCTTCGACGACCCGGGTGGCGATGCCGAGCCCCGGTTCCATGCCGGTGAAGTCGGTGCCGGTTCCCCAGGTGCCCTCCACCTCGCTCATCCAGAACGGCTTGTCCGCGGCCTTGGCGCTGTCCCGGGCGCTGGTGCGCATGCCGGTGCCGTACGTGTGCACGTTGAGCTGGTCGACGGCGGCGCGGGCGGAGCTGTCGTAGGCGTTCCAGTTGCGGACGAAGGTGCTCGGGTTGGTCTCGTCCATCGCGGAGATCGTCGCGCGCGTTCTCGACTTCTCCAGTGCGCGGTGCAGGGCCAGGACGACCTTCTGCTGGAGCTCCGGGCCGGCGTGCGCGCCCTCCTGACGGCCGCCGGTGGGCTGTCCGTCGGGGCCGATCTGGGTGCCCCAGTAGTTGGTGTTGGGCTCGTTGAGCGGGGCGATGGTGTCGAACTTGATGCGGTGCTTCTTCTCCAGCTGCTCGGTCACCTTGACCAGGTAGGTGGCGAAGTCGTCGACGCGGTCGGCCCGTATCTGGTCGGTGTTGGCGTCGAAGCCGCCCGAGACGTAGCCGCTGACGGTCTGGAACCAGGGCGGGGAGTTGCTGAACGCCTCCCAGCGGGTCACCTTCTTCTTGACCCGGTCCACCCACCAGCGCTGGCCCGGGTCGGCGGACCAGTCCCAGTGGTCGGGATTGCCGGGGTTCCACCAGTCGGTGTCCTCCCTGGTGGTGCCCTCGGGGGCCTTCCAGAACCCGTCCATCGTCGCGCCGGTCTTCATGTAGTCCTTGCGGACGTCCGGGGCGTTGCCGCCGCCGATGTTGTAGCGCGCGATGTTGAGGCGGAGGCCGTCCTCACCGAACAGCATGTCGGCGAGCTTCTGCCGGATGGGTTCCGGGTAGCGGCCGGTGATGTTGGCGAACCAGACGAGGCTCGTCCCCCACCCTTCGAACTCCTGCTGCCGGTAGGACGGGTCGATCCGAACCGTGACCGCGCTGCCGGGCGGTTCGGCGGCAGCGGCAGGCGGCACCGCCAGGAGGCCCGCGCCGAGTGCAAGGGGGACGCCGACCGCCAGTGCACGAGCGAGGCGATGTCTGCTGGACATGGATTCCCTTCGGGAGTGAACAGAACCGCGCAGAACCAATCGAGCTTCCCGAATGTTTTAGGACGGCAATCAACACGTCAAGGGGTGCGGCGAGTTGGGAACCGACGCACACCCCTTGACGCGCTCCGCCTCGACAGCCCAATAATGATCGTCGACGCATCGTCCACATATCTAAACGACGTTCTCTGTTGTGTACGCGAGTGAACGCGGAGGCGCAGTGACCGGTTCAGGCTTATGCCGCAGTCGTCCGATCGTCACGTCCCTCGCCGTCCTGTTCGCCGTCTCCGGCTGCTCGGTCGCCGGTGCCGATCCCATCGGGGGCGGCCCGGACACCCTGCGCATCGTCCTGCCCGAGGAACCGCCGACGCTCGAACCCTGTGACGCCTCGCTGACCGCGACGGGCCGGGTGACACGAGCCAACCTCACCGAGGCGCTCACCGAGCGCGAACCGTCCACCGGACGCCTGGAACCCGCCCTCGCCACCAAGTGGACCCGCGATTCGGCGACTTCGTGGACCTTCACCCTCCGCAGGGGTGTCACCTTCCACGACGGTTCGCCGTTCACGGCGGACGCGGCCGCGTTCTCCGTCAAGCGCGCCACCGACTCGGGGATCGACTGCAACGTCGACGGCTACATCTTCGCGGACAGCGAGCTCACCGCCACGCCCGTCGACGACACCACGCTCCGGGTCACCACGGCGAAGCCCGACCCGATCCTGCCGCTGCGCCTGTCCTTCGTCGAGATCGTGCCGACGAGCACCGACCCCGACTCCCGCGTCCGCGAGCCCGTCGGCACGGGGCCCTACCGGATCGACGAGTGGAACCAGGGCCGGTACCTGCGGCTCAAGCGTTTCTCCGGCTACTGGGGCAAGTCCCCCGACTTCGCCGCCGCCACCTATGTCTGGCGCGCCGAGGGCAGTGTGCGCGCGGCGATGGTCACGAACAACGAGGCGGATGTCGCCATCGGCCTCGCGCCGGAGGACGGGGCGGGCGACCGGGCCGTCGAGTTCGCCACCAACGAGGTCTCGTACCTGCGGATGGACGCCACCAAGCCGCCCCTGGACGACATCCGCGTCCGGCAGGCCGTCAACTACGCCATCGACCGGCAGGGTCTGGTCACGGCGGTCTTCGCCGGCCGGCCCAGCGGGCAGCTCGTGGCGAAGGGCGTCACCGGCCACAACCCGCGCCTCCGGCCGTGGCCCTACGAGCCGGAACGCGCCCGGGAACTCGTCGCCGAGGCCCGCGCCGACGGAGTCCGCACCGACATCACCCTCACCATCATCGGCCGCAACGGCATCTACCCGAAGGCCGCCGAGGCGATGGAGGTCGTCCAGGACGGCCTGATCAAGGCCGGGTTGAAGGTCAGGATCAAGATGCTCGACGTCAACGCCTGGCTGGAGTACCTGCTGCGCCCCTTCCCCGCCGGCGACACCGGCCCCACCCTCCTCCAGGCCCAGCACGGCAACCAGGCGGGGGACGCCGCGTTCACGATGGCGCAGATCTACGGCAGCGAGGGCGCCCAGAGCAGCTACGGCACCGACGCGCTCGACACGCTCATCGAACGGGCCCAGCTCGCCTCGGGCGGGAAACGGCAGAAGGCGTTCGCGGACGCGTTCGCCCACCAGAACGACAAGGTCGTACGGGACGCCGTCATGGCCAACATGACCGGCCTGCTGGCCCTCTCCCCCAAGGTCCGCTACCAACCCGACCCGGCCACCAACGACGAGATGCGGCTCGCCGACATGCGGCGCGCGGACTGAGGGAGGACATCACGTGCTGACCCTGTTGCGCCGCCGGGCGGTCTCCAGTGTCGTCCCACTGCTCGTGGTGGTTCTCGGCGTGTTCTTCCTGGCCCGCCTCACCGGCGACCCCGCCAACCTGTATCTGCCGCTGAGCGCGACGCCGGAGATGCGGGCCGAGTTCGCCGCCCGCAACGGCCTGGACGACCCGTTGATCAGCCAGTTCGGCGACTATCTCGCCCAGGTCGTCCATCTCGACTTCGGCGAGTCGCTGCGTACCGCCCAGCCGGCGGGCGAGGCCGTCCTGCGGGCCTTCCCCGCCACCCTCCAGCTCGCAGGCTGGACGATGCTGCTCGCCATCGTGGGCGCCGTGGTCATCGGCAGCCTGGCGGCCTACCGCCCCAACTCGGCGACCGACCGGATCGCGAGCTTCCTGTCCTCCACGGCAGCCAGCGTCCCGGACTTCTGGATCGCCATCATGGGCGTACTGGTCTTCGCGGTCACGCTGGGCTGGCTGCCCACCTCCGGCACGAGCGGCGCGGCGGCGTGGGTGCTGCCCGTGGCCACGCTGCTGATCCGCCCGTTCGGTGTACTGGTCCAAGTGGTGCGGGGCGCCATGGTCTCCGCGCTGTCCGCCCCGTACGTGAAGGTGGCGCGCGCCAAGGGGGCCTCCGAGCCGCGGGTGGTCTTCGGGCACGCCCTGCGCAACGCGGCCGCACCGGCGCTGACCGTCGCGGGAGATCTGGCCGTGGGGCTGGTCAACGGGGCCGTCGTCGTCGAGACGATCTTCGGCTGGCCCGGTATCGGCAAGCTCATGATCGACTCGGTGCTCCAGCGCGACTTCGCGGTGCTTCAGGCGGCGGTGCTCCTGACCGCTCTGGCGATCTTCGCCCTCAACATCCTGGTGGACCTCTGCCACGCGCTTCTCGACCCGCGGGTACGGCAGCGGGCGGCGGCATGAGCCAAGGACGGGACATGCTTCAGAACGCCACATCCGAGACGGGCGGTACGACCGTACGGCGTCGGTGGTTCACCCTGTTGCTCCGCGACCGGTTCGCCTGCGCGGCGGCCCTCGTCCTGGTCCTGGTCGCGCTGTGCGCCGTCCTGGGGCCGCTGCTGGCCGGGGACCTGGCGACCCGCCAGAACCTGCGCGCCCCGGGACGGCCTCCCTTCAGTCTCGACCACGGCTGGGCCTTCGTCCTCGGCAGCGACTCCCTCGGCCGGCCCGTCGCCGCGCGGCTGCTGACCGCGGCCGGGACGACACTGGCCGTGGCGGTGCCGGCCGTGCTGTGCTCGCTGGTGATCGGCTCGGTGTGGGGCATGTGGGCGGGTTATCACGGCGGTTGGCGCGAGAACGTGTCGCTGCGGGTGGCCGACGTGATCCTCAGCTTCCCCTCCCTGCTGCTGGCCGTGGTGGTGCTGTACGTCTTCTCGCCGAGCGCGGCGAGCATCGTGCTGGTGCTGGCCGTCGCCCGGATCCCCGTGTATCTGCGCACGGCCCGGGCCGAGGCGGCGGAGCTGCGCAGCCGGCTGTTCGTGGACGCGGCCCGTACCTTCGGCACGGGCGGTTGGGCAACCATCCGGCGCCATGTCGCGCCGAGTGTGCTGCCGACGCTGCTCACCGTCGCCGCGCTCGACTTCTGCTTCGTGATGCTGGCCGAGTCGTCGCTGAGCTTCCTCGGCATCGGCATCCAGCCGCCGGACGTCAGCTGGGGGTTGATGGTGGCCCAGGGGCGGCAGGAGTTGCAGAGCGCGTGGTGGATCGCGCTCTTCCCGGGGCTCGCGATCGTCCTCACGACCGTCTCGGCGACCGTTCTCGCCTCCTGGGCCCGGATGACGACCGACCCGGGACAGCGGTGGCGGGAGGGCGTGCGGCGGAGTGGGTGGCGTGCTCGGTGGTCGCGTGGGACGAGCACCGGCCCGGCAACGCGCGGCCGCGCCGTGGCCGAGCCGGACGCGACCGCCGCTCCCGGCGGCAGCCGTCCCATCGGCCCCGGACGGGGCACGGCGGCCGACGTCCTGGTCGTGGACGACCTGTCCGTCGACGTCCACACCCCGGCCGGACCCCTCCACGTCGTCCGCCGGGTCGGCTTCTCCGTGCGGTCGGGCGAGACCCTGGCGCTGCTGGGCGAGTCGGGCTGTGGCAAGAGCATGACCGCGCACGCCGTCGCCGGCCTCCTCGACCCGGTCGCGGAGGTGGTGGGCGGGCAGGTGCTCCTCGACGGCGAGGACCTGCTCGGGCTCGGAGCACGGGCCAGACGCCGGCTGGCCGGCCCCGGGGTTGCCATGGTCTTCCAGGACGCGCTCAGCGCGCTCAACCCCGTCCTCACGGTCGGCACCCAGCTCGCCGAGCCGCTGCGCATCCACGAGGGTCTGTCCCGGCGGGCGGCGAAGGCCAGGGCAGTGGAGCTGATGGAGCGCGTGGGCATTCCGGAGGCCCGCTCCCGGGCGGACGCGTATCCGCACCAGTTCTCAGGAGGGATGCGTCAGCGCCTGCTGATCGCCACGGCGGTCGCCCTGCGGCCGAGGGTCCTGATCGCCGACGAGCCCACGACGGCACTGGACGTCACCGTCCAGGCGCAGATCATGGACCTCCTCGGTGAGCTGCGCGGCGAACAGCGGACGGCACTCGTCCTCATCACGCACGACCTCGGGCTCGCCGCCGAGCACGCGGACCGGGTCGCCGTCATGTACGCGGGGACGGTGGTGGAGACCGGGCCGGTCGCCGAGGTGTTCGGCAAACCCCACCACCCTTATACGCGAGGCCTGTTGGCGTCGGTACCGGCCGAGCAGCACCGGGGCTCCCGGCTGAGTTCCATCCCGGGGAGCCCACCGGACCCGGGTGCGGTGCCGGCCGGCTGTGCCTTCCGTACGCGCTGTCCCATGGCCCGGGAGCGTTGTGCCACCCACCGTCCGGCGCTGACCGGCACCGGGGCCGGCCGGGCCGCCGCCTGCCACTTCGGGAAGGAGCTGGCCGATGCCTGAGCACGGGCCACTTCTGGAGGCCACCGGCCTGGCCAAGAGCTTCAAGGTCCGGCGGACCGTGCGAGGCGGCACCCGGCTGCGGGCACTGGACGGGGTGGACCTGACCCTGGGACGCGGGGAGACCCTGGGCCTGGTCGGCGAGTCCGGCTGCGGCAAGTCCACGCTGGCCAGGGTCCTCCTAAGGCTGGAGCGGCCGGACGCGGGCACCGTGCGGTACGAGGGAGTCGACCCCTTCACGTTGTCGGGTGCGGAGCTGCTCGCCTGGCGCCGGAAGGTGCAGATGGTGTTCCAGGACCCGTTCGGTTCGCTCAACCCCCGTCTGTGCGCTGCGGATCTGATCGGCGAGCCGTGGTTGACCCACCGCGGCCTCGTACCCGCGTCGAAGCGGGCGGCCCGCGTGGCCGAGCTGCTGGAGATGGTCGGCCTGCGCGCGTCGGACGCGAGCCGTCACCCGCACGAGTTCTCCGGGGGGCAGCGGCAGCGGATCGGGATCGCCCGCGCCCTGGCGCTGGAGCCGGAGGTGATCGTCTGCGACGAACCCGTCTCCGCGCTGGATCTGTCGGTGCAGGCGCAGGTGCTCAACCTCCTGTGCGACCTGCGGGACGAGCTGGGACTGTCGTACGTGTTCATCTCGCACGACCTGTCGGTGGTGCGGCACCTCGCCGACCGGGTCGCCGTGATGTACCTGGGCAAGATCATGGAGACGGGCCCGACGGAGGAGGTCTACGAGCGGCCGCGCCACCCGTACACGGAGGCGCTGCTGTCGGCGGCCCCCTCCCCCGTGGCCGGCGGCGGACGCAGGCGACAGCGCATCCTGCTCACCGGTGAGATCCCCTCACCGGCCGACCCGCCGTCCGGATGCCGGTTCCGGACCCGGTGCCGGCAGGTGCGGGACCTGTGCGCCGAGGCGGTTCCCGCACCTCCGCCCGGTGCGCCGCACCACGGTGCGGCATGCCACTTCCCTCTGGAGGAGACACCCGCGGTCAGGGCTTGAGATGCGACTGGTGTGTCGCGGGATGGGGCACCACGAGGTCGTCGGCGGGTGCGTGAAGAGGGGCCCTGCCTCCGCGGCAGGGCCCCTCTTCACGCGGCGCTCGTCAGTGCTTGAAAACGTCCTTGGCCTTTTCCTTGGCCTGCCGCGCGTCGCCCTTCGACTGCTTCGTCCGGCCCTCGGCCTCCAGCCGCTCGTTGCCCACCGCCCGGCCGACCGTCTCCTTGGCCTTTCCCTCGGCCTGCTCGGCTTTCGCCTTGGCCTTCTTCTCTCCAGCCACGATTCGTTCACTCCCAGCCGTGTCCGACGTCGGGGTCACGGTCCGGGTGGCCACTGAGCGTCAGTCCAAACATGCCGGGCGTCAGGCGGCCAGGCGCTCGGCGACTTCCTTGGCCTTGGCGGCGGCGTCCTGGTGGGCGCGCTCGCGGGAGGCCTCGAAGAGCGGCACCAACTCGGCCATCGCCGGGTTGTGCGGAGCCATGGTGAGCTCCGGGACGATGAAGTGGAGGTCCATGCCGAGGGCATCGGCAAGGACCGCCGTCAGGTAGTTCTGGACGTACTCGTATCCCTCGCGGGGCGTGCCCGGCGCGTAGGAGCCGCCACGGCTGGCGACGATGGTGACCGGGATGCCCTTGGCCGACTGCGTCTCGCCCGCCGTACGGCCCATCAGGACGACGTGGTCCAGCCAGGCCTTCAGGGTCGACGGGATCGAGTAGTTGTACATCGGGGCGCCGATCAGCACGGCGTCCGCCCGCTCCAGCTCCTCGATGAGCCGCGCGCGCTCGGCGAACGCGGCCGCCTGTTCCGGGCTGTGCGCCGCGGGATCCACGAAGCCGGCCGTGTGCGCATCGGCGGTCAGGTGCGGTACGGGGTTCGTGGCGAGGTCCCGGTAGATCACCGTGCCGTCGGGGTGCTGCTCGTTCCACGCCTTGCGGAAGGCGGCCGTCACGGAGCGGGACGCGGAAGCGCCGTCGGGAAACACGGAGGAGTCGATGTGCAGCAGCGTGGCCATGGGTGCCTCCAAGGGAACGACGGGCCCGAGGCGGTCGACCGCGGGCTGAGTTTTTGTACTGGACTACGTTTAACACAGGTACTTACTTTTTTTCACCCCCGAACGTCAGAGTAGTACCCTCAAGGCATGGCGGAAGCACAGGAGCAGACACACGACAGGGCAGCGTGCAAGCGGGTGGACGACGGCATCAGCCGCGTTTTCCAACTGCTGGGCAAGCGCTGGACCGGTCCGATCGTGTCCGTGCTCGTGAGTCAGCCTGCGTACTTCGCCGACCTGCGCCGGGCGATCCCGGGAATCAGCGAGCGCATGCTCTCCGACCGGCTCAGCGAACTCGCCCTCGCGGGGCTCCTGGTGCGCGAGGTCGACGAGGGCCCGCCGCTGCGGGTTTCGTACCGGCTGACGGAGGCCGGGGCCGCGCTGGAGCCCGCCCTGAGGGAGCTGGCGCTGTGGGCCAAGACCCATCTGCCGGAAGGCTCACCGTGCACGGTGGCGACGCGCACCTGAGGGCCCCGGCGACGCCCTGACCGGAACCGCCGGCACCCTGCCTCAGGCCAGGAGTTCGCGCACCAGCGCCCCGCACCACCACTGCTCCACCCGGTCGGGCGACCACCCGCGCTCACCGGTCAGCACGCTGTAGACGTCGATGTTGCAGAGTGCCGCATAGACGTCGACCGCGGACGGCACGTCGAGGCCGGAGCGCAGGACGCCGGCCGGCCAGGAGGAGAAGACCTGCACCCGGGTCTGGTCGCCGCGGACGCGGCTGTCGTGGTAGAGCGTGGCCAGCTCGGGTCCGGAGCGGCCCGCTTCCCGTACGAGCGTGATGACGTCGCCGGCGCGTTCGTACAGGCGCCGGTCGTAGCCGGCCATCGCGGCGAGCTGCCGGGCCGGGTCGGTCGTAGGGGACTCGAGCTCCGCGATCAACTGCGGTACATCGGCCGAGAGATCCGCCGCGTCGGCCAGCGCGCGGGCCAGTCCCGCCTTGTTCCCGTACGCCGCGTAGACGGTCGGCACGGACACCCCCGCCTCGCGCGCCACGTCCCGCACCGTCGTGGCCGTCCACCCGTGGGAGACGAACAGCTCCAGCGCGGCGCGGGCGATCTCCGCGCGGGTCTGCTGCGCCTGCGCCGTTCGGCGAAGCGAGTCGTACCGCCGCCGCCCCGGCTCCTCACCCATGCACCTGCCCCTTCCCGCCATTCACTTAACGCAGCCTATAATCAATATATGTTACGTAAACAGCCGGGTGCTGCCCCGGCCGCCATGGATTTCGCCCGGGTCAGCGGTCTCGCCGCCCTCGGCTTCGCCTTCCTCATCGTGGCCGGGAACGTGCTCCTGGTCCCGGCCGGTCTGCCGCGCACCGGCGCCGGCATCGGGGAGGTGGACGGGTTCTTCCGCGCGCACGCGGACCTGGTCGGCCTGGGCTCCGCGCTCACCCCAGCGGCCTGGATCCTGGCCACGTTGTTCGGGGCGGGCGCGGTCCGTGTGGTGTGGCAGTCCGAGCGGGAGCGGGGCGAAGCATGGGCCCTGCTCGGGTTCGCCGGACTCGTCCTTCAGAACGCCGACTTCGCCGGGGTCATCGCGATCCGGCTGGCGCTCGCGTCGACGGCCGCGGACGGTGTCGACGCGGACACGAGCCTCTGGGCGCTGCACGACGCCCTGTTCACCCTCAACGGCACCTTCCTCGCGCTCGCGCTCCTCGGCCTGTCCGTCGGCGGCCTGCGCGCCGGGCTGATCCGGCCGTGGCACGGCAGGTGGGGGCTGGTGGCGGCGGTGTTGCTGTTCGGTTCGGCCGTGCTCGCCCCACTGGTCATCGACCACACCGGCCCGCTCGGTCTGCTCGGCCTCGTCGGCTGGCTGATGTGGGTGGTGTGGATCGTCGTGTACGGCGTCGCCCTGATGCGTCGGGCGTCGGCACCGCAGCCGTCGACCGGGCGCTGACCGGCGGCCGTTCGGTCCGTGCGGTCCGTTCGGCTGGCTGACAGTCAGTGGCAGCACCCGCCGGCCGACTGGGGGCCGGGCGCGGTGTCCAGGCGGCAGAAGCAGGACGCCTGGATCGGGACGTCGGCCAGCGCGGTCGCCGTCTTGAGCTGCTGGGCCACGAGGGCCGCCTCGGCGGTCTTGCCCGTCCGGAGCAGGCACTCGTGGAAGCCGTGCAGGGACCAGACGTTGCCGGGGTGCTGGAGGGCGCGGGGCAGGGTGGGATCGAGGCCGAGGTCCGCGCGGTAGACCGCCTCGGCCTCCGCCACCCGGCCCTGTTCCAGCAGCAGGGCGCCGTAGGCGTGGCGGGTGGGCTGCATCCAGCCCCAGGGCTCGTCGTAGGGAAGGTTGTCGTCCAGCTCGATGGACCGCTCCAGGGCGGCGAAGGCGAGGTCGTGGTTGCCCCTGCGGTATTCGAGCTCGCCGTCCAGCATGGCCGCCGCGACGGCGAGGATGTCGTGGCAGGTGTTGTTGAACAGCATCCGCGTCTCGGGCACCCGGCTCACCGCCGCGCGGAAGAGCTCGCGCTCGGCCTCCGCCCGGCCGACCTCGCCGGTGGCCGAGAGGGCGACGCCCCGGGCGTAGTGCCGCATGGCGGTGGTCACCGCGTACAGCTCCTGGTCGGCGGGGGCGGGCAGGGCGAGGATGTCCGCCCAGCGGCCGAAGCGGATCAGTACGTGGACGCGCATGGCGAGGAAGCCCTCGAGCCAGTCGGCCATCGGGGGGCTCTGCACGCGGAGCAGCTCTTCGGGGATGGCGGCTTCCAGCTGGGCGGCGGTGTCGAGGGCGACCCGTGCCTGGCCGAGGAACATGGCCCCGTAGATCTTGAAGTGGTAGTTGTGCACCCGGTAGAGGGTGTAGAAGTTCATCGCGCCGGCCCGCCGGTGGAACCTCTCGTCGGCGGCGATCGCGTCAGTGTTGGCCGCGACGACCCGGCGGTAGTCGCCGCACAGGACGTCGAGGTGCGAGGGCATGTGGTGCAGGTGCCCGGCGTCGGGCACGATGCCGCGCAGCCGGTCGGCGACGGTGAGGGCCTGCTCCGGTGTCGGGGACATCTCCATCAGGTGGATGTACAGGTGCAGAACCCCGGGGTGCCGAGCGCCGGCCTCGGTCCCGAGCGCGCCTTCCAGCACGGCCTTGGCCTCCGACGTCCGGGCGCCCTCGGCCGGCTGACCGGTGGTCAGGTCCCACAGCTGCCAGGGGGTGAGGTTCATCAGCGCGTCGGCGTGCAGGGTGGCGATGTCCGGGTCGTCGGGCGCCAGTTCGTACACCGCGCGCATCGCGTCCGCGTAGGGCTCGTTCCACACCGAGCAGTCCTCGACGGCCTCCGGCTGCGGGTAGCGGGCCCGCAGCGCGCCGACGAGGGCCTGTTCCACCGATGTGGCGTTTACGGCTTTGCCGTGGGCCCGTTCGACCGCGTGATGTGTGCGTTCGACGGTCCGCACCAGCTCTTCACCGTCGAAGAACTCCCAGGGCTTGTTGTAGTTCGGGCCGAGCGCGTAGGCGATACCCCAATACGCCATCGCACACTCCGGGTCCGCCTCGGCGGCCTTTTCGAAACAGGCGACGGCTTCCTCGTGGTGGAAGGCGTACGTCCACACCAGGCCGCGGTCGAACCAGAGCTGGGCCTCGGCGGAGGACGTGGTGACGGGACGGCCGTGCGTGCCGAGGTCGTAATAGTCGCCCATGGGTTTCTCCTGGGAAAGCGGCCGGGAGCCGTGAGAATAGCGGGTGCGGACACGCCCTTGATCACCGATGAATTCTCGTATTCCAAGATTAGCGGCTCGGATTTCGATGAGTTCGCCGTGCTTCGAGGAGCCGGGCCGGGCATCTTTGAGAACATGACTGACTTCCCGAGCTTTCCGCCCGGCTTCGTGTTCGGGGCCGCGACCGCCTCGTACCAGATCGAGGGGGCGGTGCAGGAGGACGGGCGTGGGCCGTCCATCTGGGACACCTACAGCCACACACCCGGCCTGGTGGCGAACGGCGACACCGGTGACGTCGCCTGCGACCACTACCACCGCTATCCGCAGGACGTGGCACTGCTGCGGGAGCTGGGCGTGGACTCCTACCGGTTCTCGATCGCCTGGCCACGCATCGTCCCGGACGGGTCCGGCCCGGTGAACCCCAAGGGGCTGGACTTCTACTCCCGACTGGTCGACGAACTGCTGGCGGCCGGCATCGAGCCCGCCGCCACGCTCTACCACTGGGATCTGCCGCAGGCCCTGGAGGACGGTGGCGGCTGGCGGGTGCGGGAGACCGCCGAGCGGTTCGCCGAGTACGCGGCCGTCGTCGCCGGGCACCTGGGCGACCGGGTGCCGCGCTGGATCACCCTCAACGAGCCGTGGTGCAGCGCCTTCCTCGGCTACTCCGTCGGCCGGCACGCCCCGGGCGCCCGCGAGGGCCGGGGCGCGCTGGCCGCCGCCCACCACCTGCTGGTCGGGCACGGCCTGGCCGTGCGGGCGTTGCGGGCGGCCGGCGTACGCGAGGTGGGCATCACCCTCAACCTCGACCACAACCTCCCCGCCACCGACTCCCCCGCCGACCGGGCGGCCGTCACCCGTGCCGACACGCAGCACAACCTGGTGTGGACCGAGCCGATCCTGGCGGGCCGCTACCCGGCCACCGAGAAGGACACCTGGGGCGAGCTGATCACCGGCCAGGACTTCCGGCGGGACGGCGACCTGGAGCTGATCTCCCAGCCGCTGGACTTCCTCGGCATCAACTACTACCGGCCGACCGTCGTGGCCGACGCCCCGTACCGCGAGAGCGACCCGGCGAAGCGGGTGGCAACCGACAACCGGTACGCGGAGGTGCCCATGCCCGGCGTGCGTCGCACCGCCATGGGCTGGGCCGTGGCGCCCCACACCTTCACCGATCTGCTCGTGGGGCTCAAGGAGCGGTACGGCGACGCCCTGCCGCCCCTCCACATCACCGAGAACGGCTCGGCGGAGGACGACGAGGTGAGCCCCGACGGTGCCGTGCACGACAGCGACCGGGTCGCCTACCTGCGCGACCACGTCACCGCGCTGCGGGCCGCCATGGACACCGGCGTGGACGTCCGCGGCTACTTCGTGTGGTCCCTCCTCGACAACTTCGAGTGGGCCTTCGGCTACGACAAGCGCTTCGGGATCGTCCGCGTCGACTACGCCACGCAGCAGCGGACACCGAAGGACAGCTACCACTGGTACCGGTCGGTGATCGCCGCGCGGCGGCGGTGACGGCCCGGGGCAGCCATCGCGTCGCCCGTTGGAGTGCGGCAGCGAGGCGGACTGCACCCACCGCTCCACGTCCTGCTCGGCGGTCCCGGCCCGCAGATGCGTGTCCGTCCGGCCGGCCAGGGCGTGCCGGGGTCGTACGGCGTACGCGCACCCAGGGATCCGCGATCCGGTCGGCCGAGGTGTCCACGGTCCCACCTCCCACAGGAGAACGTCCCCCGGCAAGTACCCCACCGTGACCACCGAAGCCTGCGGTGACACTGAGTACACGAGAGCGGCACAGGGCGCACACCGTGTCGCGGGGGACGATCATCCGGTCGTTCGATCGTGGCACCTTCGCCACTGGGCTGGCAGCCCCCAACTCCCGCTCCCTAGGATGTACTTCCTGTCCAGCCAGTCCATTGGCGCGGCACCACGCAGGGGGAACGATGAACTCCGAGAAGCAGTTGTCCACCGAGATCGACGCGAACGTGCCGACGGCAGCGCGCATGTACGACTACTACCTGGGCGGCAAGGACAACTATGCGGCCGACCGTGCCGCGTGCGAGGAACTCGACAAGGTCGTGCCCAGCACGCGCCGCCTCGCGCTGAACAACCGGCGCTTCCTCCAGCGGGTCGTGCGGACCCTCTCCGAGGAGTACGGCATCCGGCAGTACCTCGACCACGGATCAGGCCTGCCGACGCAGGACAACGTGCACCAGGTCGCCCAGCGCATCGACCCCACGACCCACGTGGTGTACGTCGACAACGACCCGATGGTGCTGGTCCACGGCCGTGCGCTGCTGGAGCAGGACGAGCGCACGAGCGTCATCCACGCGGACATGCGCGAGACCGACCTGATCTTCGACCACCCCGACACCAAGCGGCTGATCGACTTCTCCGAGCCGGTGTGCGTCCTCTTCAACTCGGTGTTCCACTGCATCCCGGACAGCGACACCGACGGGCCGCTCGCGGTGGCCAGCCGGGTGAGGGAGCGGCTCGCGCCCGGCAGTTTCATGGTGATGTGCCAGCTGGTCAGCGAGGACCCCGAGGTCCGTGACTTCGTCACGAACTTCATGGACCAGGCGACCCAGGGGCACTGGGGCCGCGTGCGTGAGGAGAAGGACGTCGCCGCGTACTTCGAGGGTCTGGAGATCCTGGAGCCGGGACTGGTGGAGGTGTCCACGTGGCGTCCGGACACAGAGGTGGCACCCCGTCAGCTCACCCACGAGTGGATCGAGTTCGGCGGCGTGGGGCGGATTCCCCTGGAGAAGTGACTCGGGTGCCTCGCGCGGGACGCAGGTCATCCCGCGCGAGGCACGGGCACGTCACGGGTAGCGCTGCTCCATCGTCGTGCGCAGCAGTTCCAGGGAGTCACGGGGCTTGAGCGCCTCGTCCGCGAGACGGTCCAGCGCGATCCGGTACTCCTCCGTCTCGTCGAGGTCCTCCAGGAAGTTCGCGCTCTTGATGTGCTCCAGGTAGACCACGTCGGGGAGATCGAGACCGCCGAAGCGCAGATACGTGACCGGAATGGCGGGCGCCGAGGCGTTCGTGACGTTCAGCGGGACGATCTGCAGCGTCACGTTGGGGCGTTCGGCCATCTCGACGAGGTGCGCGAGCTGCTCCCGCATCACCTCGGTGCTGCCCAGGACGCGCAGCAGCACGGACTCGTCGATGACCGCCCACAGCTGCGGGGCATCCGGCCGGAACAGCAACCGCGCCCGGTGCCGGCGCAGTTCCACACGCCGCTCCACCTCGCCGGCCGGCGCGTTCGGCAGGCCCCTCTCCACCACGGCCCTGGTGTAGGCGGGTGTCTGCAAAAGGCCGGGCACGTACTGGATCTCGAAGGTACGGATGGTGGCGGCGGCCTCCTGGAGTCCGACCAGCCGGTCGAACCACTCGGGCATCAGCCGCTTGTCGTACCGCTGCCACCAGCCCGGCTCGCCGGCGCGCTGCAACAGCTTGAGCAGCACCGAGGCCTCGTAGTCGTCGGTGCCGTACAGCCGGAGCAGCGCGCGGACGTCGTTCTCCGTCGGCGGGCGGCGGCCCTTGCCGGACTCGATGCGGGACAGCTTCGCGGCACTGAAGCCGACAGCGCGCGCTGCCTGGTCCTGGGCGAGCCCGGCGTCCTCACGGAAGCCTGCCAGCTGTACGCCGACCAGCATCTTCAGCAGGGTCGGCGCCGGCTCGGGCCTGTCCAGATAGGGTTCCAGACGGGAGATGCGATGCGACGCGGCGGACATCCTGACTCCCAGCAGACCGGCACAAGGGCGATTTACACTATCGCACTCTGTCGGGCGTCCCCGCATCCCCCAAAGAAGCCCCACGAAATAGGGGAGTTGGGCTCCACATCACTGTGCGGACTTCCGAGCGTGCGGGCTCCACGGCATGCGGACTTCAGAGCGTGCCGTCTTCACAGCAGGTGGTCGAACTCGCCGTCCTTCGCCCCGGCCAGGAACGCCGCCACCTCCGCCGCCGTGTAGACGAGGGCGGGCCCGTCGGGGTCACGGGAGTTGCGCATGGCGATCCCGCCGTCGACGAGAGGGGCGACCTCGACGCAGTTGCCCTCGGCGTTGCTGTGCCGGCTCTTGATCCAGCAGGCGTCCAACGAGCTTGCCTGCACTCCGTTCTGCACTGGTGGCACCGCGGTCTCCTCGCTGTTCTCGTTCGCGTCCCGGCCCCGTGTACCCAACGCGGCTTGATTGTCACGCAATTTCTCGTGCAATTGCACGGGAGCGCCATCGGCGTGGATAATAGCTGCGGCGTCAACCCCTGTGCTGGCGCCGCCTCCTGACCTCGCATCGGGGAGATGCCGTGTCATCAGCTGCGCAGTACGTGCTCCGGCCGCCTAGTGAGGCTGCGGCACACGCAGGCGCCCCCGGCACGAGCACCGGATTCCCGCCCGGCCCACCCACGGTGACGTCGTACGAGGCGACGCCGTACGGGGCCCCGCTCCCGATGCCGGAGACGGTGCCGCAGCCCTCCGGTGCCCTGTCCGTCTCGGCCGCCCTGCGCGTCGAGTGCACCAGGGAGGGGTTCGCGCGTGTCCGGTCCTTCACCCGCGACACGCTGCATGTCTGGTCACTCGGCCACCGCTACGACGACACGACGCTCGTCGTCACCGAGCTCGCCGCCAACGCCGCGACGCACGCGGCACCGGCGGCGGGTGCGCCGGGTGCGCCGGAGATCCGGCTCGCATTCCTCCTGGACCCCACCCATCTGCTGGTCACCGTCTCCGACCCCGACGACCACCCACCCGTGTACACGCCCGCCGGCTCCGCCTTGGAGGAGCACGGCAGGGGCCTGTGCCTCGTCGACGCCCTGTCCGAGGAATGGGGCTGGACCCCCTGCCCTCCGGCGGGCAAGACGGTCTGGGCCAGGTTGTCGACCTGTCCACCCATCTGACACGACTGCCGCGGAAAGGCCCCACGCCATGCGCAGCGCTTCGACGGAACACCCGAGCAGCGAGCGCCCACAGCGCCCCGACGCCCCGTCCGGGGTGGCCAGGAACACGCCGCTCACGGCCCTGGACCGCGTGCCCTGGGGCGAGATCCAGGACTCCACCGGTTCGGCGGCCGCCATTCCCCTCCTGCTCAACGGCATCGCCTGGGGTGACGCCGACACCGCCCGCTCCGCTCTAGCCGACCTGCGGAAGCGGATCTGCCAGTTCGGTTTCGTCGTGGAGCAGGCGACGGCCGCCACGGTTCCCTTCCTGTGGGAGCTGGCGAAGCTGCCGCAGGTGACCTGCCGCGCCCAGATCATCCGGCTGCTCAAGAACATCGCCGACGCCCGGCAGTGGGAGAGCACCGCCGCCGTCTATCCGAAGCTGCTGAACCGCCGGGAGAACCCCGTGGTGTGGGAGCGTGCGGCGCGCCAGGCGGTGCGGGCCCGGCGCGGCGAGCTCGGCCGGCTGATGGCGGACGAGGACACGGAGATCGCCCGGGCCACGACCGAGCTCGCCCGTTCGCTCGCCACCTGAGGCCCGGGACCTCCCGGAGGGTCTGCCGTCCGTGCCCGTTCCGGGGGCGGACAGCGTTCGCGGGCGTCCCGGGCGCCGGGAGACGTGACGATACGGTGAGGGCCCCCTGTCACCATGGGTGATGCCCCTCGCCTCGCGCGGCCGGGCAGTGTAGACATGGCACATGGTCCGACTCTTGGGTCGATCCGGGACTCGATCGCCCCTGCGGCCCGGCGCTGCGCCGTCCGAACGGCAGCGGCGGGAGGCGGGCCCGTCACGGTGGCATCCGGTGGCGGGGCTGCGGTCGGTGCTGGGCGGACGCAGTGTCGCCCGACAGGTGTTCCTGCTCGTCGTGGTCATCGTGCTGCTGCTGGTGGTGGCGGCCGTGGTGGCGCTGGTGCTGCAAGTGCGGCACGACACGACCCAGGAGGCCCGCAACCGTTCGCTCGCCGTCGCGGAAACCTTCGCCAACGCGCCCGGCACGATCGAGGCGCTGGAGAGTCCCGACCCCACGGCGGTGCTCCAGCCGCGTGCCGAAGCCGCCCGTGAACAGTCGAAGGTCGACTTCATCGTCGTCATGAACACCGACGGGATCCGCTACACCCATCCCAAGCCGGACCGCATCGGAAAGAAGTTCGTCGGGACGCTCGAGCCCGCGCTGGCCGGGAGGCCGGTGACCGAGCAGATCACCGGCACGATCGGCCCCCTCGTGCAGGCCGTGGTGCCGGTGAAAGCTCCGGACGGCGAGGTCGTCGGCCTGGTGTCGGCCGGGATCACCACCGCCAACGTCGGTGGCACCGCCGACCGTCAGCTGCCGCTCGTACTGTCCGCCGCCGCGGTGGCGCTCCTCCTGGCGACGGCGGGGGCCGCACTGGTGAGCAGGCGGCTGATGCGCCAGACCCACGGGCTCGGGCCGCACGAGATGACCCGGATGTACGAACACCACGACGCCGTGCTGCACGCCGTCCGCGAAGGCGTGCTCATCGTCGACGACGGGGGCACCCTGCTGCTCGCCAACGACGAGGCGCACCGTCTGCTCGCACTGCCCGCCGACGCCGAGGGCCGGCACGTGCTGAGCCTGGGTCTCGACCCCGGCACCGCCGAGCTGCTGGCCTCCGGGCGCGTCGCCACGGACGAGGTGCACCGCGTCGGGGACCGGCTCCTCGCCGTGAACCAGCGCACCACGGACCGTGCGGGCGTACCGCCCGGCAGTGTCGCCACGCTCCGCGACTCCACGGAGCTGCGTGCCCTGTCCGGCCGGGCCGAGACCGCGCGGGAACGGCTCAACATGCTGTACGACGCCGGGGTGGGCATCGGCACGAGCCTGGATGTGACCCGTACGGCGGAGGAGCTGACCGAGCTGGCGGTGCCCCGGTTCGCCGACTTCGCCACCGTGGACCTGTTCGACGCGGTGTTGAGCGGCGGGCAGCCGGACGCGGCGGCCGCGCTCAGCCGCACGGCGCTGAGCGGGATCCGCAAGGACGCTCCTCTCTACGCCGTCGGCGAGCGGATCAGGTTCGTCGAGTCCTCTCCGCAGGGCCGCAGTCTCGACACCGGCCGGCCTGTCCTGGAAGCCCGGCTGGCCGAGGCCGCCGGCTGGCAGGCACAGGATCTCGAGCGCTCCGCGCAGATCGTGGAATACGGCATCCACTCCCTGATCACCGTGCCGCTGCGGGCCGGCTCCCTGGTGCTGGGCGTGGTCAGCTTCTGGCGCTGCGAGAAGCCGGAGCCCTTCGACACGGACGAGCTGGCCCTGGCGGAGGAGCTGGTGGCGCGGGCCGCCGTCTCCATCGACAACGCACGCCGCTACACCCGCGAGCACAGCATGGCGGTGACGCTCCAGCGCAGCCTGCTCCCCCGGAACCTGCCCGAGCAGGACGCACTGGAGATCGCCTACCGTTATCTGCCCGCGCAGGCCGGGGTGGGCGGCGACTGGTTCGACGTGCTGCCGCTTTCGGGGGCCCGGGTCGCGCTCGTGGTCGGAGACGTCGTCGGGCACGGGCTGCACGCCGCGGCCACCATGGGGCGGCTGCGTACCGCCGTGCACAATTTCTCCGCGCTCGACCTCCCGCCCGACGAACTCATCGCCTTGCTGGACGAGCTGGTCGGCCGCATCGACCAGGACGAGACGGAGGAGGACGGCAGCGCCCCGGTCACCGGCGCGACCTGTCTGTACGCCGTGTACGACCCGGTCACCCGGCGCTGCACCGTCGCACGGGCCGGGCATCCCCCGCCGGCGCTGATCCACCCCGACGGCAGTGTCGAGTTCCCCGACGTGCCCGCCGGTCCCCCGCTCGGGCTCGGCGGCCTGCCGTTCGAGACGGCGGAGCTGGAGCTGGCGGAGGGCAGTCGGCTCGTCCTCTACACCGACGGGCTGGTCGAGGACCGGGAGCGGGACATCGACGTCGGTCTTGACATGCTGCGTGAGGCGCTGGGCCGGGCCGGTCAGTCCCCCGAGGACACCTGCCGGACCGTCCTCGACGCGCGGCTCACGGCCCGCTCCAGCGACGACATCGCCCTGATCGTCGCGCGCACCCGGGCGCTCACCGCCGACCAGGTCGCCGAGTGGCCGGTGCCGGCCGACCCGGCGGCCGTGGGCGAGGTGCGGGCGGCCGTCTCCCGCCGGCTGGCGGAGTGGGGACTGGACGAGCTGACGTTCACCACCGAGCTGATCCTGAGCGAGCTGGTCACCAACGCGCTCCGCTACGGCGGCGGCCCCATCCACGTCCGGGTGCTGCGCGACCGCAACCTGATCTGCGAGGTGTTCGACAGCAGCAGCACATCGCCGCATCTGCGGTACGCGACGATGACGGACGAGGGCGGGCGGGGGCTGTTCCTGGTCGCACAGCTCGCCGAGCGCTGGGGGACGCGCTATCTGCCCGCCGGGAAGGTGATCTGGGCGGAGCAGCCGTTGCCGTGAGCGGTCACCGGCCTGCGCCGGCTCGGGGCGCCGTTCGCGTACGTCCGTGGGCGGCCGGCGCACCTGGTGCTCGCCCAGGGGTGGTTCGTCGAGGATCCTGCCGCAGTAGCTGTACGGGAGGGCTGGGAGCCGTCGACTACACGGCCGGGCGGGCCTCGGCGCGACGGTGCTGACCGACGAGGTTGGTGGCGATGCCGTACAGACAGGGGCGGGCCAGTGGCCGCGTCGGGTCGTGGTAGCGGCGTTCCTTCGTCGTCAGGGCACAGTCATCCGCGTGTGAGAGGTGCCTCGGGCCGAACGGCCGGCCATGAGGCACGAGGCAGAGGACAAAAGACCTTCTACGAGAGGCCATAAAGTCGCCTTATGAGCTCATAGACCGGACCCGCGTACCAACTTAGGCATGCCTCAGTTTAGGCTTCACGGCGAGATCGCTTGTCGCCGCTCGAAGGGAACCTGACCATGCCCCGCCCCCTGCGGGTAGCCATCGTCGGATCCGGCCCCGCCGGGATCTACGCCGCCGACGCCCTGCTCAAGTCCGAGGTGGCCGCCGAACCCGGCGTGTCCATCGACATCTTCGAGCGCATGCCGGCGCCGTTCGGGCTGATCCGTTACGGCGTCGCGCCCGACCACCTGCGGATCAAGGGCATCATCACGGCCCTGCACCAGGTCCTCGACAAGCCCCAGATCCGGCTCTTCGGCAACGTGGACTACGGCACCGACATCGGCCTGGACGACCTGCGCGCGTTCTACGACGGCGTGATCTTCGCCACCGGTGCGATGGCCGACCGGTCGATGTCCATCCCCGGCATCGACCTCGACGCCTCGTACGGCGCCGCGGACTTCGTCTCCTGGTACGACGGACACCCGGACGTGCCGCGCACCTGGCCGCTGGAGGCGGAGAAGGTCGCCGTGCTCGGCGTCGGCAACGTCGCCCTCGACATCGCGCGCGTCCTGGCCAAGACGGCGGACGAGCTGCTCCCGACGGAGATCCCGGCGAATGTCTACGAGGGCCTGAAGGCCAACCGGGCCAAGGAGATACACGTGTTCGGCCGCCGCGGCCCGGCGCAGGCGAAGTTCAGCCCGATGGAGCTGCGGGAGCTGGACCACTCCCCCAACATCGAGGTCATCGTCGACCCCAAGGACATCGACTACGACGAGGGCTCGATCGCGACCCGGCGCGGCAACAAGCAGGCCGACATGGTCGCCAAGACCCTGGAGAACTGGGCGATCCGCGACGCCGGCGACCGGCCCCACAAGCTCTTCCTGCACTTCTTCGAGTCACCGGTCGAAATCCTCGGCGAGGACGGCAAGGTCGTCGGACTGCGCACCGAGCGCACGGAACT
Source organism: Streptomyces azureus (assembly GCF_001270025.1). NCBI lineage: Bacteria > Bacillati > Actinomycetota > Actinomycetes > Kitasatosporales > Streptomycetaceae > Streptomyces > Streptomyces azureus. Next base: position 78,610 of record NZ_DF968195.1, read on the forward strand.
CGACGGCACCGGCAACGTCAAGGGCACCAGCACGTTCAAGACCTGGGACGTCGGCGCGGTCTACCGTGCGGTGGGCTACCTGTCCGACAAACTCCCCAAGCTGCCCTGGGACATCGACTCCGGTACCGTCCCCGACGAGGGCGGACGGGTCATGCAGGAGACCGGCGAGCACCTCCGGTCCACGTATGTCACCGGCTGGATCCGGCGCGGCCCCGTGGGCCTCATCGGCCACACCAAGGGCGACGCGAACGAGACGGTGGCCAACCTGCTGGACGACTACGCGAACGGCCGGCTGCACACGCCCGCCACCCCCGCCCCCGAGGCCCTGGACGCGTTCCTCGCCGAGCGGAACGTCCGCTTCACCACCTGGGACGGCTGGTACAAGCTGGACGCCGCGGAGAAGGCTCTGGGCGAGCCCGAGGGCCGCGAGCGCGTGAAGATCGTCGAGCGTGAGGACATGCTGCGGGCGAGCGGCGCCTGACGTCCGACACACCCTGCGGGCGGGTCCGGTGGCAATGTCACCGGACCCGCCCTTATGTGTGCTTGAACCGTGTACGATCCGGATGCTTCACGAAACCATCACATGACCTTCATCAGAGGGCCATACAGGGGGGACGAACGTCCATGCGTATACGCCTTGTCGCCACCACGGCCGCCGCTGCCGGAGCCCTGGCCGCCCTGACGGCGGTTCCGGCCCATGCCGCCGAGTACAACTCCGCGCTGAAGATCCGCGGGATCCAGTACGACGCTCCCGGGAGCGACTCCAACCGCTGCTCGACGGGGAACACCGACGAGGAGTACCTGACGATCAAGAACTACTCGCGGTCGACGACCGTGAACCTCAAGGGGTACGTGGTCAAGGACGCCGCGGGGAACAAGTTCACCTTCACCGCGAGCCACACCCTTCAGCCGGGTGACTACGTGAAGCTGCGCGGCGGCAACGGGACCGACTCCGACGCGAAGAACGTCGTGTACCGCGACAACTGCAACTTCATGTGGAACAACGACAAGGACACGATCTACGTGTACAAGCCGTCCGGCAGCCGTGCCGACGTGCACTCGTACACCAAGAGCGGCTCCGACAAGGACGGCAACGGGTACATCACTTACCACGGCTGAGCCTTTTGCCGAACCGGCAACAGGCTTCGCGTGCGTCGCTGCGGGCGCCGGATGATCGGTGGACCGAGCACCTTTCTCCGGACCGCAGGAGGATCCATGCCGCAGACGTCCGTCGGCGACCGCACGCACCGCCTCGTCCCTTCACCGGCCGGCCGCATCCACCTCGTCGAGCAGGGTGACGGGCCGCTGGTACTGCTGCTGCACGGGTTCCCGGAGTCCTGGTACGCGTGGCGTCATCAGCTGCCGGCCCTGGCCGCCGCGGGCTATCGCGCGGTGGCCGTGGACATTCGCGGCTACGGGCGCTCGTCCCGGCCGGCGGCGGTGGACGCGTACCGGATGGTCGAGCTGGTGGAGGACAACGTCGCCGTGGTGGAGGCGCTGGGCGAGCGGTCCGCGGTGGTCGTCGGGCACGACTGGGGTGCGACGATCGCCGCGACGTCCGCGCTGATCCGGCCAGAGGTGTTCCGCGCAGCGGGGCTGTTGAGCGTGCCCTACACGCCGCCCGGCGGCCCCAGGCCCAGTGAGGTCTTCGCGCGAATGGGCGGCGAGGACGAGTTCTGCGTCTCCTACTTCCAGCGGCCCGGCCGGGCCGAAGCGGAGATCGAGCCCGACGTGCGCGGCTGGCTCGCGGGTTTCTACGCCGCCCTGTCCGCCGACACGATGCCCGAAACCAGTCCGCATTTCGTCGCCCGCGGAGGGACGCTGCGCGACCGGTTCCCCGTCGGCCGACTGCCGCGCTGGCTGAGCGAGGCCGACCTGGACGTCTTCGCCGGGGAGTTCGAACGCACCGGAATGACCGGCGCCCTGAACCGCTATCGGAACATGGACCGGGACTGGCAGGACCTGGCGGACTACGCCGGTGCCCCCGTCACACAGCCGTCGTTGTTCATCGGCGGCGCCCTGGACGCGTCCACGACCTGGCTGGCCGACGCGATCGAGGCGTACCCGGCCACCCTGCCCGGACTGACGGCTTCTCACATCCTTGACGGCGGCGGACATTTCCTCCAGCAGGAACGCCCCACGGAGACCAACCGGCTCCTGACCGACTGGCTCGCCGGCCTCCTCCCGGCCTAGTAGTGCTTGGTCAGGTCGGTTGTGGTGGTGCGTGTCCTTCCGGCCCGGTGTGGCGTTGAGGG
>NZ_DF968196.1:0-31111 GCF_001270025.1 Streptomyces azureus
CGTCCGCGCAGCCCCGGCCGGCCCCCAGCGCCGGGCCCGTGCTGAGCGGCCTCGGCGGCGTCAGCACCGTGAAGTCCGCCCCGGACGGCAAGGCCCTCGCCAAGACGCTCACGCCCCTGCTGAAGGACCCGGCGCTCGGCCCCCGGCCCGCAGCGGCGGTCGTGGACGTCACGACCGGCAGGCGCCTGTACGGCACGGGATCGGACACCGCCCTCACCCCGGCCTCGACGACGAAGATCGCCACGGCCGTCGCCGCGCTGTCCGCGATGGGCGCCGACCACCGCCTCACCACCCGCACCGCGCTGGAACCCGACACGAAGGAAGTCGTCCTGGTCGGCGGCGGCGACCCCACCCTCACGGCCCGCGAGGCCTCCGACGGCTGGGCCAGCCTGCGCACCCTGGCCGACCGGACGGCCGCGGCCCTGGCCCAGCGCGGCGTCCGCGACGTGACGCTCTCCTATGACACGACCCTCTACGCGGGCAGCCAGAAGCACCCGATCGGGGTCAATCCCAATCTCGCCCTCGTCAGCCCCCTGATGGCCGACGAAGGCCGCACGGACGACTCGACGAGCGGCCCGGTCACCCGCGTGACCGATCCGGCCGCGGACGCGGCCCGCCGCTTCGGTGACCTCCTGAAGGCCCGCGGCATCAAGGCCACGTCCCCCGGCCCGTCGAAGGCCACGACCCGCGCGAAGACCCTGGCCACGGTCGCCTCGCCCCCGCTCTCGGCCCTCGTCGAACGGATGCTGACCGACAGCGACAACGACATCGCCGAGGCCCTCGCCCGCCAGACGGCGATCACCACGGGCCACCGGGCCGACTTCGCCGGCGCCGACCGGGCGGTCAACGCCCGGCTCCGCAAACTCGGCCTGCCCGTCAAGGGAGCCGCCTTCAAGGACGGCAGCGGTCTGAACCGCGCCGACAGACTGACGGCCGACCTCCTCACCGCCCTCCTCGCCAAGGCGGCCGACCCCGCCCACCCCGAACTCCGCCCGGCCCTCACCGGCCTCCCCGTGGCCGGCTTCACCGGCACCCTGACCTCCCGTTACACGGACGGCGCAGCCGGCGTCGTCCGCGCCAAGACAGGCACCCTGACCGGCGTGAACACCCTCGCGGGCACGGTCGTCGACCAGGACGGCCGCCTGCTGGCGTTCGCCTTCATGGCCAACAACACGACAAATCCGGCGGCAGCCCAGAAGGCCCTGGACAAGGCGGCAACGACGTTGGCGGCGTGCGGCTGCCGCTGATCACCCAAGCGGCGGCGGTTGCCGGTACGCCGCCGCCGTGGCCGTCGAATTCCGACCGCCGTGGGCAGTCGTTCCGCTGGGCGATGGGGGTTCCCCCTGCTCGAGCGAAGCCGAGAGCTTGGGGGAGGGTGGGCAGGGCCGACAACGCCGAGTACCGCCCAAGACACCCCAGCCCCTGCCGGCCCCACACACCGGCCACAACGCCGAACACCCGAGGAACGAACCCGGCGTCCCCCCCACCCTCGCCGCCCTGCCCCAGTGGCCAGCGCTCACGTACGGTTGACGCATGACGAGCATCGGTGGCGCTTCAACCGGCATGGTCGACTGGAATCTCGCGGTCGCGACCGCGACCCGGCTCGTACGGCCGGGCCCCGACGTCAGCGCCGACGAGGCCCGGGCCGTCGTCGCGGAGCTGCGGCGGCATGCCAAGGCCTCGGAGGGACACGTCCGGGGCTTCACTCGTCTGGGCACGGAGGAGGGCCACGACACCCCCGTCCTGGTCGTCGACCGCCCGGGCTGGATCCGGGCGAACGTCGCCGGCTTCCGGGAACTCCTGAAGCCCCTGCTCGACAAGATGCAGGACCGGCGCGGCAACACCCCCGGCAGCGCGGTCATGGGCGCCGTCGGCGGCAAGGTCACCGGCGTGGAGCTGGGCATGCTCCTGTCCTTCCTGGCCTCCCGCGTCCTCGGCCAGTACGAGACCTTCGCCCCGCCCACGCGCCAGCTCCCGGCCGGTGAGAACGGCGGCGGCCGGCTCCTGCTCGTCGCCCCGAACATCGTGCACGTCGAGCGCGAACTCGACGTCGACCCGCACGACTTCAGGCTCTGGGTGTGCCTGCACGAGGAGACCCACCGCACGCAGTTCACCGCCGTGCCCTGGCTGCGCGACCACCTCGAGGGTGAGATCCAGTCCTTCCTGGGCGAGACCGACGTCGACCCCATGACCGTCCTGGAACGCGTGCGCGAAGCCGCCCAGAGCCTCGCCGGGGGCCGCCCCGAGGCCGAGGAGGACGACGGCGGCCGCTCCCTCGTCGAGATCGTGCAGACGCCCGCCCAACGCGAGATCCTCGGCCGCCTCACGGCCGTGATGTCCCTGCTGGAGGGTCACGCCGACTTCGTGATGGACGGCGTGGGACCGGACGTCGTACCGAGCGTCGGGGAGATCCGCGAGAAGTTCCAGCAGCGCCGCGCCAAGGGCGCCTCCCGCCTGGACCTGGCCCTGCGCAAGCTGCTCGGCCTGGACGCCAAGCTCCGGCAGTACCGGGACGGCGAACGCTTCGTACGGGCCGTCGTCGACGAGGTCGGCATGGACGGCTTCAACCGCGTGTGGACCTCGCCCAACACCCTCCCCACCAAGACGGAGATCGCCAAACCGGCGGACTGGATCGCGCGGGTGCATCGCAGGACCGAGTAGTGAACATCGCGGGGAGGTCGTGAAAGGAAACGGGCCGGCGGCAGGCGAACGCCCCTCCAATCACCCGTCCGAGGGACCGTGAGCGAGGGGTAGGCGTGCAATGCTCGGGGAACGGCCCGGTTCTGTCACCATCTACACACTCTGCGTGACCGGCATCGGGCTCACCCCCCGAAAACTTCATGAAGGGAACCGGACATGGGTCCCCATCCTGCGGTCGCGGCGATACGCCTGGCGGTCCGCCGCGTCCTCCACGACCTCCTCACCGAGCACCACCGCACCACCGCCGCACTCCCGCACGAGCCGCCGCCCCCGCCGCTCGTGCTCGTGGCATGCTCCGGCGGCGCCGATTCCATGGCCCTCGCCTCCGCCCTCGCCTTCGAGTCCCCGAAGCTCGGCATCAGAGCCGGTGGCGTGACCGTCGACCACGGCCTCCAGCCCGGCTCCGACGTGCGGGCCGCGGAAGTCGTCCTGCGCCTGCGCGAACTCGGCCTCGACCCCGTCGACTCCGTCACCGTGACCGTCGGCCGCGCGGGCGGACCCGAAGCCGCCGCCCGCGACGCCCGCTACACCGCGCTCGACACCGCCGCCGAACGCCACGGCGCCGCCGCGGTCCTGCTCGGCCACACGCGCGACGACCAGGCCGAAACCGTCCTGCTGGGCCTCGCCCGGGGCTCCGGCATCCGCTCCCTGTCCGGAATGGCCGCGGTCTCGGGAGCCGGCGGCCGTTACCGGCGCCCCTTCCTGGAACTCGACCGGCAGACCGCCCGCAAGGCATGCATGGTCCAGTCCCTGCCCGTCTGGGACGACCCGCACAACGCCGACCCGGCCTACACCCGCTCCCGGCTGCGCCACGAGGGCCTGCCCGCCCTGGAGAAGGCCCTCGGCAAGGGCGTCGTGGAGGCCCTCGCCCGTACGGCCCAGCTCTCCCGCGACGACGCCGACGCTCTCGACGCCTGGGCCACCCAGGCCGAGGCCAGCGTCCGCGATGCCGCCGGGCTCCTGGAGTGCGCGAAGCTCTACGCCCTGCCGCCCGCTGTACGCCGCCGGATCCTGCGCCGGGCCGCCATCGCGGCCGGTGCCCCGGCCGGTTCGCTGTTCGCCCGGCACATCGAGGAAGTCGACCGGTTGATCACCGGCTGGCGCGGTCAGGGTGCCATCAACCTCCCCGGCAAGGTCGTGGCCCGGCGGCAGGGTGGCAGACTGGTGATTCGGCAAGGCTGAATCACGTCCCCTCCGGGAAGTCGGTGGAGGGGCCGCTCAGTCCGGGACGACCGAAAGTGATGCGGGTGGACGCGAAAGACATGGGTGCCGACCTTCAGCAGGTACTCATCACCAAGGAAGAGATCGACGCCAAGCTGGCCGAGCTGGCCGCGAAGATCGACGCGGAGTACGCGGGCAAGGATCTGCTGATCGTCGGTGTCCTCAAGGGCGCGGTGATGGTCATGGCCGATCTCGCCCGGGCGCTGTCCACCCCCCTCACCATGGACTGGATGGCCGTATCCTCGTACGGGGCGGGCACCCAGTCCTCCGGTGTGGTGCGGATCCTCAAGGACCTCGACACCGACATCAAGGGCAAGCACGTCCTCATCGTCGAGGACATCATCGACTCCGGCCTGACCCTGTCCTGGCTGATCTCCAACCTCGGCTCGCGCGAGCCCGCCTCCCTCAAGGTGTGCACGCTGCTGCGCAAGCCCGAGGCCGCGAAGGTCGCCATCGACGTGGAATGGGTCGGGTTCGACATCCCCAACGAGTTCGTCGTGGGCTACGGCCTCGACTACGCCGAGAAGTACCGCAACCTCCCGTTCGTCGGTACGCTCGCGCCCCACGTGTACGGCGGCTGAAACTCCGGCCGCGGTGCCGTGACGGTGATCGGGAACCCCAGCGCGTTTCCCGCCGTTGGAGCATGCGTAGACGGATCGCCAGCCGTCCCGCGCGGCTTCAGGTGACAATGCTGGGGTACCGTCCGAAGAACAGGCTTTATCAAACTCACTATGGCAGGAGGGACGGGGCGGCACCGCTCCGTATGGATGGACGTGAAGCGATACTTCCGTGGGCCGGTCATGTGGATCGTGCTGGCCGTCCTTGCCGTGGTCGTGTTGATGCAGGTCGTCGGCTCGTCCGGCGGCTACAAGACGGTGGACACCGGCCAGGTCGTCCAGGCGATCAACCAGAACAAGGTGGAGTCGGCCAAGCTCACCACCGGCGATGACGAGACCATCAAGGTCACGCTCAAGAACGGCGTAAAGGTCGAGGGAAGCTCCAAGATCCAGGCGAGCTACATCGGCAACCAGGGCGAGGACATCGCCAGCACGCTGCAGAACAAGTTCCAGAACAAGCAGATCCCGGACGGCTACACGGTTTCGCCGTCCAAGCAGAACCCGTTCATCGGGATGCTGATCTCTTTCCTGCTTCCCTTGATTCTCATCGTGGTCCTCTTCCTGTTCCTGATGAACCAGATGCAGGGCGGCGGCTCCCGCGTCATGAACTTCGGGAAGTCCAAGGCCAAGCTCATCACCAAGGACACCCCCAAGACGACGTTCTCGGACGTCGCCGGTTCGGACGAGGCCGTCGAGGAGCTCCACGAGATCAAGGAGTTCCTCCAGGAGCCGGCCAAGTTCCAGGCCGTCGGTGCCAAGATTCCCAAGGGCGTTCTGCTCTACGGGCCTCCCGGTACCGGCAAGACCCTGCTCGCGCGTGCCGTCGCGGGCGAGGCCGGCGTGCCGTTCTACTCGATCTCCGGTTCCGACTTCGTCGAGATGTTCGTCGGTGTCGGTGCCTCCCGGGTCCGTGACCTGTTCGAGCAGGCCAAGGCGAACGCCCCGGCGATCGTCTTCGTCGACGAGATCGACGCGGTCGGCCGCCACCGCGGCGCCGGCCTCGGCGGCGGTCACGACGAGCGCGAGCAGACGCTGAACCAGCTGCTCGTCGAGATGGACGGCTTCGACGTCAAGGGCGGCGTGATCCTCATCGCCGCGACCAACCGGCCCGACATCCTCGACCCGGCGCTGCTGCGCCCCGGCCGCTTCGACCGGCAGATCGCCGTCGACCGCCCGGACATGCAGGGCCGTCTGGAGATCCTGAAGGTTCACCAGAAGGGCAAGCCGGTCGCCCCGGATGTCGACCTGTCGGCCGTCGCCCGCCGTACGCCCGGCATGACGGGTGCCGATCTGGCCAACGTGCTGAACGAGGCCGCCCTGCTGACGGCCCGCAGCGACCGGAAGCTGATCGACAATCACATGCTGGACGAGGCGATCGACCGTGTGGTCGCGGGCCCGCAGAAGCGGACCCGGATCATGTCGGACAAGGAGAAGAAGATCACCGCGTACCACGAGGGCGGACACGCCCTGGTCGCGGCGGCCTCGCCGAACTCCGATCCCGTCCACAAGATCACGATCCTGTCGAGAGGCCGCGCCCTCGGCTACACGATGGTGCTGCCGGACGAGGACAAGTACTCGACCACGCGCAACGAGATGCTGGACCAGCTGGCCTACATGCTGGGCGGTCGCGCGGCCGAGGAGCTCGTCTTCCACGACCCGACGACGGGTGCCGCCAACGACATCGAGAAGGCCACGGGCCTGGCCCGCGCGATGGTCACGCAGTACGGCATGACCGAGCGTCTCGGCGCGATCAAGTTCGGCGGCGACAACACCGAGCCGTTCCTCGGGCGTGAGATGTCTCACCAACGCGACTACTCGGAAGAGGTCGCGGCGCTGGTCGACGAAGAGGTCAAGAAGCTCATCGAGACCGCGCACAACGAGGCCTGGGAGATCCTGGTCGAGAACCGCGACGTGCTCGACAACCTCGTTCTCCAGCTGCTGGAGAAGGAGACTCTGGGCAAGGAGGAGATCGCCGAGATCTTCGCGCCGATCGTCAAGCGCCCGCCGCGGCCTGCCTGGACGGGCTCCTCCCGTCGTACGCCGTCCACCCGCCCGCCGGTCCTCTCCCCCAAGGAGCTGGCCCTGACGAACGGGGCGAACGGCGCGACGCCGGCCATCACCACCGCGAAGAGCACCGCGGCGGAACCCGCCCCGGCGCCCGAGCGAGCCCAGGAGGACCGCCCCGAGAGCTGACACGCTCTCCCGGCGGCCCCACCGGGCCCGGAATGGATGCCGCGCCCCCCAGGTTTTAGCCTGGGGGGCGCGGCTTTTCGCCATCTGCGCAGGCCGCCCCCTGATGGACACAGGAACGAGGCACCAGATGACCGACCCCGTGACGCTGGACGGCGAGGGCCAGATCGGCGAGTTCGACGAGAAGCGGGCCGAGAACGCCGTACGGGAGCTGCTGATCGCGGTCGGCGAGGACCCCGACCGCGAGGGGCTCCGCGAGACGCCGGCGCGGGTGGCGCGGGCGTACAGGGAGATATTCGCGGGGCTGTGGCAGAAGCCCGAGGACGTGCTGACGACGACGTTCGATCTGGGGCATGACGAAATGGTGCTGGTCAAGGACATCGAAGTCCTGAGTTCGTGTGAACACCATCTCGTACCGTTTGTCGGAGTTGCTCACGTCGGTTACATTCCGTCAATCGAGGGTAAGATCACCGGCCTCTCCAAGCTGGCGCGGCTCGTCGACGTGTACGCACGGCGTCCGCAGGTGCAGGAACGACTCACCACGCAGATCGCCGACTCCCTGATGCAGATCCTGGAGCCGCGTGGCGTGATCGTTGTTGTCGAGTGTGAACACATGTGCATGTCGATGCGCGGGGTCCGGAAGCCGGGTGCGAAGACCATTACCTCGGCGGTCCGCGGCCAGCTTCGCGATCCGGCGACCCGCAATGAGGCCATGAGCCTGATCATGGCGCGCTGACCTGATCGTCAGTGCTGCTCGATACCGTCGTTGATCAGTGGGGTTGATCGCTGATCAAGGGGGGGGCCGCGTTCGGGTACGCGCCAGTTGGGCCGAGGTGGGACGCCCGCTGAGCGAGGCCATGGGGAGCAAGCCCTTCACTCTTTACGGCTACCGCCTCGACCCTCACCCTGGCTGCCCGGTCAACGGGCACCTCGCCCGCCAGCCGTGGTGAGCCCCGGGTTGGGTCACACGGTCGGGGCCGCGCCCGTGCCGTCGTGTTCGTCGTCCTCCGGGAGCTTGCAGACGCGCTCCAGGAAGATGGCGGCCGCCATGACGCCGATGCCCGCGAGGACCGAGAAGCCGGCGGAGATGGCCTGGTCGCGGCGGGCGGGGTTGTCGAGGGACTCCAGCAGGAAGACGCCGGTGCCGCCGTACATGCCGGCGACGAGGGCGGCGACCAGGGCGCTGGCCTGCCCGAAGACGACCGCGCGAGCCGCCATCATGGGGTCGACGCCCTTGGCGTCGGGCTGCCGCTCGCGCTGGGCCTTCAGACGGGCGCGGATCGAGAGCGCCGTGGCCAGCAGGACCACGACGATCAGAGCGAGGACGATGGGGGCGGCCAGGGGGACGCTCGGCAGGGTCCCGATCGAGTTCCACAGGCGGGCGCCCGCCCAGGACAGCACCCCTGCCACGACGAAGACGCCGGCCAGCACCCTGATGCGCAGCTCTTTCACAGTGTCCCTTCGGTTCCCCCGGCTCCGGCCTGGTTGTGCGGCCGTCTCGACCTTAACGGCTACTCGGGCAGCCGGAGTTCCAAGTCCGGGCGGGGCGCCACGCCGTCGCGGGCGACGGCGTCCAGCAGACCGGCGACCGGGCCGCGCCCGGGCAGCTGCGCCTCGGGGTCCAGGTCGTGCCAGGGGGCTAGGACGAAGGCGCGCTCGTGGGCGCGGGGGTGAGGGAGCGTGAGCTGCGGGTCGTCGGAGACGACGTCGGCGTAGGACACGATGTCGACGTCCAGGGTGCGGGGGCCCCAGCGCTCGTCGCGGACGCGGTGGAAGGCCTCCTCCACCGCGTGCGCGCGCTCCAGGAGCGAGGACGGCGGGAGGGTGGTCTTCAGGACCACGACCGCGTTGAAGTAGGCGGGCTGGCTGCCGGGCTCCACGCCCCAGGGCTCGGTCTCGTAGACCGGGGAGACGGCCTTGATGCGGACGCCGGGGGTGTCCTCCAGGGCGTCGATGGCTCCTTGGAGGGTCTCCAGGCGGTTGCCGAGGTTGGAGCCGAGGGCGACCACGGCCCGTTTCGGATTGCTGAGCGTGGTGTCGGCGGCGTCGACCTTCTCGACGACGGAGGTGGGTACCGGCTGTACGGTCGGGTCGCTGGGACCCTTGAGGAAGGGCGCAGTCATACTCGGCTCCGGATGATGGTGACGGTCACGTCGTCGAAGGGGACCGTGATCGGGGCGTCCGGCTTGTGGACGCACACCTCGACCTGCCGGACCCCGTCGTGCTTCAGACAGACCTGGGCGATGCGCTCGGCGAGCGTCTCGATGAGGTTGACGGGCTCGCCCTGGACGACGGCCACGACCTCCTCGGCCACGATGCCGTAGTGCACGGTCTTCGCCAGGTCGTCGTCGGCCGCGGCCGGTCGGGTGTCCAGGCCGAGGACCAGGTCCACGATGAAGGTCTGGCCCTCCTCGCGTTCCCTCGGGAACACACCGTGGTGCCCGCGGGCCTTCAGGCCGCGCAGCGCGACACGATCCACGCGAATCACTCCTGCAATCGTCGGTCACGGCCGGTCCGTGCCGTGTGCGGGCGGCACACCGGCCTCAGTCGTCGAATCTACCTGCGAGCCTGGACGGGGCCGGGCCACGGGGGCGTGGGCCCGGGCCGGGACCGGCAGGATTCACCCGGCGTTTCCCCTGGGGAACCCGGCGGCTCACGGGCTGGTAGCCGCCCATACCCGTGGGTCCGTGATTCCAACCACTTCCTGGCGCGTACCCACTCAGGCGGGGGTGTCGCCCTGCTCGTCCTCGTCGGTTTCGGCCAGAACGGGGGAAGCGTGGTGCGACCAGAGTTTCCAACCCGCGGGCGTGCGCCGGAACACGTTCGTGGCGACCACGAGCTGGCCGACGAGCGGGCCGAGCTCCTCGTCGCCCTCGGGGGCGGGGCCGCCGCTGAGGATGTTCTCCGTGCAGGTCACCAGGGCGGTGTCGCCGGTCACCGAGACGTGCACGTCGGTGAGGAAGAACTGGATGTAGTCGGTGTTCGCCATGATCAGCGCGTACGACCGGAGGACCTCGCCGCGGCCGGTGAGCACCGGCCAGCCGGGGTGCACGCAGGAGACCACGCCGGTGTCGGCCGGGTCGTGGTAGGTCTCGTCGACGCCCAGGTCGGAGGGGGTCAGCCAGAACGACGCCAGTTCCTCGAAGTCGCCCCGTTCCAGCGCTTCGTAGAAGGCGGTGTTGGCGGCCTCGACCTGTTCGACGTCGGTGTGCGGGGCGCTCACCGGGTTCCTTCTGCGCCATTGCGTGCCGCTGCGATGGCGTGGGCGACGCGTACGGCGTCCGCTGTGGCGCGTACCTCGTGCACGCGTACCGCCCACGCGCCGGCGTGCGCCGCGAGCGCGGAGACGGCCGCGGTGGCGGCGTCGCGTTCGCGTGCGGGCGGGGGCGGGCCGTCCGGGCCGGCAAGGACCCGGCCGAGGAAACGCTTGCGGGAGGCGGCGACGAGCAGCGGGTGGCCGAGGGCGAGGACCCGGTCGAGGCCCGCGATGAGCGCGAGGTCGTGCTCGGCGTCCTTGGAGAAGCCGAGGCCGGGGTCGACGACGATCCGGTCGGGGGCGACACCGCCCGCCAGCACGGCCTCCACGCGCGCGTGCAGCTCGTCGACGACCTCGGTGACGACGTCGGCGTACACGCCCCTGACGTTGCCGCCCTGGAGGAAGCCGCGCCAGTGCATGACGACGAAGGGGGCGCCGGCGTCGGCGACGGCCGGGATCATGCGGGGGTCGGCGAGGCCGCCGCTGACGTCGTTGACGAGGGCGGCGCCCGCCGCGAGGGCCCGTTCGGCCACGGAGGCGCGCATGGTGTCGACCGAGACGGTGACGCCCTCGGAGGCCAGGCCGCGCACGACGGGGACGACACGGCGGAGTTCCTCGGCCTCGTCCACCCGGGTGGCGCCGGGGCGGGTCGACTCGCCGCCGACGTCGACCAGGTCCGCACCCTCGGAGACCAGGTCGAGGCCGTGCTTGACGGCGGCCGTGGTGTCGAAGAAGCGGCCGCCGTCGGAGAAGGAGTCGGGGGTGACGTTCACGACTCCCATGACCGCGCAGCGGTCCCATTCCGGTAGGCCCGCCACGCGCCCGCGTCCGCTCTGGTTGCTCATATGTTCAGCGTAGGCCCCGCCGGGGGCCGTCAGGCGCTGCGGCCCGGGTCGGTCCCGACAGGTCACGTCGCTCGGAGTTCCGTTCCGTCGTCGTGAGGTCACGTCGCTCGGAGTTCCGTTCCGTCGTCGTGAGGTCACGCCGCCCGGACGTTCCGTTCCGTCGTCGTGCCGTGGGCGCACGGGCGGCGGCCCGACGGGCGACGGCGGCGCAGGAGGCGCGGCAGGGGGAGGGCGAGGTTGACGAAGCCCTCGGCCTGCATGGCGGCGAAGCCGATGCGGGGCAGGTCGCCGGAGGCCCGGTAGACGACGAAGCGGGGCTCCCAGCGCGGCTGGAACTTGGCGTTGAACTTGTAGAGCGACTCGATCTGGAACCAGCGGGAGAGGAATACCAGCAGTCCGCGCCAGGCGCGCAGCACCGGGCCGGCGCCGATCTTCTCGCCGCGGGCCAGCGCCGAGCGGAACATGGCGAAGTTGAGGGAGACGCGCGCGATGCCGAGCTTCGGGGCGGCCTGGAGGGCGGCCACGATGAGCAGTTCGTTCATGCCGGGGTCGGCGGAGCGGTCGCGGCGCATGAGGTCCAGGGAGACGCCGTCGGTACCCCAGGGCACGAAGTGCAGGATCGCCCTCAGGTCGCCGTAGGGGCCGGGGTGGTCGTCCTGCTTGTGGGCGGTGGCGATGAGGCAGTCGCCGTCGGCGGGGTCGCCGACGCGGCCCAGGGCCATGGAGAAGCCGCGCTCGGTGTCGGTGCCGCGCCAGTCGTCGGCGGCGCGCCGGATGCGCTCCAGCTCCGCCTCGCCGACGTCACGGACACGTCGTACCCGGGTCTCGTAACCGGCGCGCTCGATGCGTTTGACCATCTGGCGCACGTTGCGCATCGCGCGGCCGGCCAGCGAGAAATCCGCGACGTCCACCACCGCCTCGTCGCCCAGTTCGAGGGCGTCGAGCCCGGTCTCGCGGGTCCACACCTCGCCGCCGGTCTCGGAGCAGCCCATCACGGCCGGTGTCCAGGAGTGGGCCTTGGCCTCGTCCATGAACCGTTCGATGGCGCCGGGCCAGGCCTCGACGTCGCCGATCGGGTCGCCGCTGGCGAGCATCACGCCGGAGACCACGCGGTACGTCACGGCCGCCTTGCCGCTGGGGGAGAAGACGACGGCCTTGTCGCGACGGAGCGCGAAGTGGCCGAGGGAGTCGCGGCCGCCGTGCCGCTCCAGCAGGGCGCGCAGCCGGGCCTCGTCCTCCTCGGTGAGCTGCGCGGCCGGGTGTTCGGGGCGGAAGGCCAGGTAGATGGTGGTGACGGCGGTGAGCAGGCCGAGGGCGCCGAGCGAGAAGGCGACCGTCCAGGAGGTGTTGCCCTGGTAGTAGACCGGGCCCTCGAAGCCGAACAGTCCGTAGATGACGTGGGTGATGCGGTCGGCCAGGCTCGGGTCGCCGACCATGCGCTCGGCATGGACGCTGACGATGAGCAGGCCCAGCAGGAGCGAACCGGCGCTCATCAGTACGAAGTTGGCGAGCGCCCGCCAGCGGCTGCGCGGGTCGGGCAGGGCGTTGAACTGGTCGCGGTGGCGCAGCAGGGGCGCCAGCAGGGCCAGTGAGATCAGCACGCCCACGATCGAGTGCCGGTACGTGAACTGCGCGACGGCACCGGCTGGCAGCAGGGCCACGGCCGCCCGCCAGGCCCGGCGCTTGCCGCGCTTGAGGCCGTGGGCGAGCAGCAGCAACAGCACTCCGGTGCTGAGGGACAGGGCGGCCGCGAACGGGCCGAGCGCGCCGGGCAGTACCTCGGCGATGGCGTGCATACGGCTGTGCCGGAAGCGCGGGAAGACGCCCGCGGCGATGTCCAGGACGCCCACCAGGGCGCAGGCTCTGCCGACCAGGACCGGGACGGCCTCGGGGCGTGGACCGCGCAGCCGGTGGCGCACACGGCTCACACGGCCCGTACCAGCCGTGGCGCTTCCGTGATTCGGAACCTCGCCCGACATTTCCTCATCTGTCCTGACAGACATCGCATCCCATAGTTCTGCGAGAGACCTTGGATCCGGTGCCGTTTCGGGCATCCGGCGACATTGCGCCCTCTAGGACGGTGTCTCGGAGGGAGAGGTTCACTCTCTTCGTCAAAGCCGTTTCAAAGGCCAAGGAAAGTCCGGGACAAGCCCTCGCGAAGGTGTGAGCGCGGTGAGAGACCCCGGACGGAAAGCGCGGACAGGTAACCACCGATGGGTTTGGGTCTTACGAGCAACAATGTGCTGGTGTTGGCGGTATTGTCCGCCGTGCTGCTGTTCGCCGGCACGGTCTGGCTGTGGCCACGCCTGGCCCGGCGCACTTGGCGGACCGTGTGCGGGCGGGTCGCCCTGCTGCTCGCCACGCAGGTGGCGCTGTTCGCCGCGGTGGGGCTCGCCGCCAACCAGTCCTTCGGTTTCTACGCGAGCTGGGCGGATCTGTTCGGGCAGGAGAAGGACCAGGGCGTGGTCGTCGACCACACGCCGGGCGGCGGTCCGTTGGAGGTGGTCGGCTCGCGCCGGGTGCCGGGGGCGGGCGGGGTGAGTCCCCGGGCGGGCGGCCGGATCCAGCAGATCGACATCGTGGGCCGTACGACGCGCATCGCCACGCCCGCGTACGTCTATCTGCCGCCGGAGTACTTCCAGCCGCGGTACCGCACCCGTACGTTCCCCACGGCGGTCGTGCTGACCGGATACCCGGGCACGGCCTCGGCGCTGGTGGAGAAGCTCCACTATCCGCGCACGGCACTGGAGCTGGCCCGGGAGGGCCGGATGCCGCCGATGATCCTGGTGATGCTGCGGCCCACGGTGGCGCCGCCCCGGGACACCGAGTGCGTGGACGTCCCGGGCGGTCCGCAGACCGAGTCGTTCTTCGCCAGGGATCTGCCCGACGCGTTGCGCACGCACTACCGGGTGGCCGATAAGCCGCCCGGTCTGGGCATCATCGGCAACTCGACGGGCGGCTACTGCGCCTTGAAGATCGCCATGCACCATCCCGATGTGTATGCCGCCGGGGCGGGCCTGTCCGCGTACTACAAGGCGCCGATCGACGCCACGACGGGCGATCTCTTCCAGGGCGACAAGGGGCTCCGGAATCGCGCCGACCTGTGGTGGTACCTCAAGCACAGGCCCGCTCCCGACACTTCACTGCTCGTCACCAGCAGCAGGTCCGGCGAGTCCAACTACCGGGACACGATGCGGTTCATAGAGCGGGTGCAGGCCACCGGGCGGACGCGGATCTCGTCGATCATCCTGGAAAGCGGCGGGCACAACTTCAACACCTGGCGGCGCGAGATTCCGGCGACCCTGGAGTGGATCGGCGGGCGGCTGAACGGGCGTTGGAAATGATCTTGGGAATTCACTCCTGAGGCCCGAGGGGCCGATTCCGCTTCTTCCCGAGTTCCGAGCCCTGTGAACGCTTCGGTGTGGCTTTCTTTTTGCGGGGTGGGTCACCATGATTCGCCTACGCGCGGTAAGTTTCTGGCCATGCCACGTGGACGTCACCGCCATTCCCCGCCCTTGCACAGGCTGCTGCCCCCGTCGGCGATCGCAGGCGTCTCCCTCGTCTGCGCCCTGGGGCCCTGGGTGTTCACGGAGCCGATGGTGCTCCGCGGTCTGGCCGCGGCCGCCGCGGCGACGGCGGTCGTCGGCGCGATCGTGCTCCGCCGCTGGGACACCCAGGCGGGCAAGCGCGTCGCGGACCTCACGCGCGCGCGTGCGAGCGACGAGTGGCGTTTCGAGGAGCGGGTCGCCGAACTGGAGGCCGACCTCGAGGAGTCCCGCGAGCTGCGCGCGAAGCTGGAGCAGCGGCTGCGCGCCAAGCGCACGGAACTGGCCGGACTGCGCAACGAGCACGCCGCACTGCTGCGCCGGTACGCCACCGCAGAGACCGAGCGCGCGAGCGTCCTGGAGGAACGCCGGGTGCTCGAGATAGAGGCGACGGCTCCGGTACGGGCCGCGCTGCCCGCGGGGGCGGCGGAGACGGCGGAGACTCCGGCGGACGCGGACGAGGCGGCTGCCGCCGAGGCGCAGGGCCTTGCCGCCGAGGAGCAGACGGCGATTCCCGCGGTGTTCTCGCCGGAGGGTTCCCGGCTGTTCCGGCGTGCCGCGGCGGCGCTCGCCCGGCTCGACGCCGACGCCGACGCGGCCCCGGACCCGGACGGGGGCGGCGGCGGCGACGGCGTACCCAAGGGCGACGACGCGGAGCCCGCGCGGGACGACCGGAAGGACGACCAGCGGGAGCAGTCGCGGGAGGAGACGCAGGGGCAGTCCGAGGCGGCCGCCGGGCACGAGCGCGCGACCGCCAGAACCGCCACGGCTGCCGAGGCCGAGCGACTCCCGCAGCCGCAGCCTGCCTCCTCAGGTCACTACACCGTGCCGACCGCTGTGGCCGTGGCGCCGCAGACGCCGGTGCGGCGCCACGTGTCCGAAGACGGGTTCGACTTCTTCGGTACGAAGCAGGGCACGTCGCGGGCCGCCCTGGAGGCCGTGCAGAACGAGGACCTGGCCGATGTCGTCGGCCAGGAGGCCCTCGCGGTGCACAAGGCCGAGACCGAGGCCCGGTTCAAGCCGGCGGACGAGGAGTCGCGCGGCATCGGCCAGGTCATCGACCTGACGGCGCACGACGAGACGGAGCAGATCGACGTGCAGGGGCTGCGGAGCGCGGTTTCCTGACGCCCACGCCGCTGAAAAGGCCCCCCGGCCGCGGCCGGGGGGCCTTCGCCTTTGCGGTGGTCACGCCATCCAGCGGTCCGGCCGCGCGTCCCTGCGCCCGGTCCGTGACCGCTCCGCCTGGGCCTGAAGCAGTTCGCGCGCTTCGGCCGCGTCCCGCAGCCGTGCCCGCACCGTCTTGTTCGCGCCCGTGTCCACACACACGTCGGCCACGCCCCGGGCCCGCTCCCACGGCCCCTGCGTCATCCGCACGCTCTGCACCTTCGCGTGCGGCACCAGCGCGAGGCTCCGCCGCAGCAGCCCCGACCGTGCCGCGAACACCGCGTCCGTGACGGCGAGTCCGTACCCGCGCCACCACACCGGCACACACCACCGGGCGCGGCGCGGCGACGGTGACAGGGCCGCCCGCTCCGGCACGGTCACCCCGGGCAGTACGCGCGCGACGACGACCTCCGCGATCTCGCGCGGGGCGACCGGCACCAGCACGGAGTTGGAGGAGCCGGCCACGTCCAGCTCCACGCGCACCCAGCCGCGCCGCCGCCACAGCAGCGGCTCCACGATCCGCACGGTCTGCACGCGCCCCGGCGGCACCGTCTCGTGGGCCCGGTCCAGCAGGCCGTGGTCGAGGCGCAGCCCGTCGGGCGACTCGGCCACCGTCCAGTCGTACTCGCCGACGAACCGGCCCACGCTGCTCGCGCCCGCCGCACCCAGCAGGGGCAGGGCGACGGCCAGGACCGTCCACACGCTCTCCGTGGCCAGCCACAGCAACGGCGGCACGACGAGCGCCGCGGCCAGCGACGCCCAGGTCGCCCCGCTCAGCACCAGCGACATCGCGAGCACGCCGGGCGGCACCCGCAGCATCTGCCGGGACGGCGCCTCCCCGACCTCGTGCGCGGTCTCGGGCGCGAATCCGGCCGCCCGGGCGAGCAGTTCGGCGCGCAGCGCCCGGGCCTCGTCCGCGCCCAGGAAGGCCAGCTCGTCCTTCTTGTCGGTGCCTATGACGTCGAGTTTGAGCTTGGCGACGCCCGCGACCCGCGCGAGCAGCGGCTGGGTGACGTCGACGGCCTGGATCCGCTCCAGCCGGATGTGCGCGGTGCGCCGGAACACCAGTCCGGTACGGATGCGCAGTTCGGTCTCGGTCACCGCGAAGTGCGTGAACCACCAGGAACAGAAGCCGTACAGGGCCGCGGCAGGGACGATCACGGCGAGGCCGATCAGGAGCGTGGTCGTGTTCAGCCGGGTCAGATGGCGCTGCGCCCCGTCGGGGTCGTGCACCGCCCAGCCGATCACCACGGCGACCGGCGCCCAGGCCCGCCTGAGCGGTGTGACGGGGTGCAGCCGCCGCTCGGCGATCCCCTTCCCGGCCCCGGCGGCCCCGGCGGCCCCGGTGGCCTCGGCGGCCTCGGGCGCCGTCACAGCCCCGCCGATCGGGCCTCGCCCAGCTCGGTGAGCCGGTCGCGCAGCCGCTCCGCCTCAGCCGGGTCCAGGCCGGGGATGGTCGCGTCGGTCCAGGCGGCGGCCGTGTGCAGCTGCACGCTGGCCAGCCCGAAGTGCCGCTCGACGGGCCCGGAGGTGACCTCGACCAGCTGCATCCGCCCGTACGGCACGACCGTCTCCTCCCGCCACAGCACACCGCGGCTGATCAGCAGGTCGTCGGCACGCTCGGCGTACCGCCAGGAACGCCAGTTGCGCTCCAGCATCACCCAGCCCCAGATCATCAGCGCCAGCGGCGGCAGCGCGAAGGCGGCCCAGGCCGGCCCGGCCAGCAGGCCCGGCACCAGGCCGGCGGCCAGGCTGATCAGCCCCAGCCACACCACCAGCAGCAACCGCCGCATCTTCAGCAGCCCGGGCGGCAGCGCGATCCACACCGGCCCGTCCCCGACGGCCCCCGCGCCGCCCTGCGTCCCCGCGGCGCCCTGCGTCTGCGCCGCGCCCTGTGTCCCCGCCGGCCCCGTGTCCTGCGGGCTCCCCGTCTCCATGAGGCCAGCGTACGTAGGAGAGACTGTGTCCATGACTCCTACGACGGAGACCATGGTCGGAATCGGCGGCGCCGCGGAGAGCACCGACATGGTGCTCAACATCGGGCCGCAGCACCCGTCCACGCACGGCGTGCTGCGGCTGAAGCTCGTGCTGGACGGCGAGCGCATCACGCACGCGGAGCCCGTGATCGGCTATATGCACCGCGGCGCGGAGAAGCTGTTCGAGGCGCGCGACTACCGCCAGATCATCATGCTCGCCAACCGCCACGACTGGCTGTCGGCCTTCTCCAACGAGCTGGGCGTGGTCCTCGCCGTGGAGCGGATGCTCGGCATGGAGGTCCCCGAGCGCGCGGTGTGGCTGCGCACGCTGCTCGCCGAGCTGAACCGGGTGCTCAACCACCTGATGTTCCTCGGCTCGTACCCGCTGGAGCTCGGCGGGATCACGCCGATCTTCTACGCCTTCCGGGAGCGCGAGGAGCTCCAGCACGTCATGGAGGAGGTCTCCGGCGGGCGGATGCACTACATGTTCAACCGCGTGGGCGGCCTCAAGGAGGACCTGCCGGCCGGGTGGACCAGGCGCGCGCGCGGCGCCGTCGCCGACGTGCGTTCCCGGATGGACCGGTTCGACGACCTGGTACTCGGCAACGAGATCTTCCGGGGCCGTACCCGGGGCGTCGGCGTCCTCAGCCCGGAGGCCGTGCACGCCTACGGCGTCAGCGGGCCGATCGGCCGCGCCTCGGGCGTCGACTTCGACCTGCGCCGGGACGAGCCGTACCTCGCCTACGGGGAACTGGGCGACGTCCTGAAGGTGGTGACCCGGCAGGAGGGTGACTGCCTCGCCCGCTTCGAGTGCCTCCTGGAGCAGACGCACAACGCGCTGGACCTGGCCGACGCCTGCCTCGACCGGCTCGCCGAGCTGCCGCCCGGGCCGGTCAACCAGCGGCTCCCGAAGGTCCTGAAGGCACCCGAGGGCCACACGTACGCCTGGACCGAGAACCCGCTCGGCATCAACGGTTACTACCTGGTCAGCAAGGGCGAGAAGACGCCGTACCGGCTGAAGCTGCGCTCGGCCTCGTACAACAACATCCAGGTGCTGACGGAACTGCTGCCGGGGACGCTGGTCGCGGACATGGTGGCGATCCTGGGGTCGATGTTCTTCGTCGTGGGCGACATCGACAAGTAGCGGCCTGGAGCGGGTCCCCGGTACGTCCTAGAGCGGGTCCCCGATCCCGGCCGGCTGCACCAGCCACCCGAAGTCGCCCAGCCCGCCCGCCGCGGTGAGCTCGGCGGCCTCTCCGGCGCTCGCGAGGGCGCGTACGTAGGCGGCGGGGTCGGTGGACGCCAGTGTGAGCGGGGGGCGTGCGCCGGACACACCCAGGGCCCGCAGCGCCTCGCGCTGCGGGAGCAGGCGCCCGCCGGGCAGCGCGCACGCGTCGAGCGCGACATGCGCCGTGATGTCGCACGAGCCGTCCGGTACGGCCGCCGTCTCGCGGCCCTCCCGGAAGCCGGTGAGCGTCCCGAACGGCGGCCGGGTGTCCGCCGTGTGCGCGTAGTCCACGGCGACGGCGAGTCCCCGGTCGAGTGTGGCGACCGCCGAGGCCCAGGCCTCGTCACGGGGCAGGCCGATCTCGGCCCGCAGCCCCGCCTCGCCGGACAGCGGCCACCACCGCGCCAGCCACCGCGCCTGCGCCCCGTCGACCGGCTCCCCGAGCCGCTCGGTCCCGTCCTCCCGGACCAGCACCCGCCGCGCCACGCCCGCGGCGTCCACCTCCGCGACCTCCACCGGTACGTTGTCCAGCCACTCGTTGGCGAACAGCAGCCCGGTGACGCCCTGCGGCGGCTCGGCCAGCCACTCGATCCGGTGATCGAGCCCCTCGGGCCGCTCGGCGACTTCGACGGCGTACGCGCGCGTGCGGGCCGCCACGTCGGCCGGGAGCGCGGCGAGCACCCCGCCGGCCAGCTCGCCGCGCCCGGCCGCCATGTCGACGAAGTCCAGCGTCGCGGGCCGCCCCAGCGCCTCGTCGACCCGGCACAGCAGCCCAGCCACGGCCGCGGCGAACAGGGGCGACGCGTGCACGGACGTACGGAAGTGCCCGGCCGGCCCCTCGGCCCGGCGATAGAAGCCGCGCGGCCCGTACAGGGCCTCCCGAGCCGCCGCACGCCACCCGCGCCACGCCGGTCCCTGGTGTCCCTCGCCCCTCGTCACTGCTGTCACGGGGTCAGGCTAAGGGGACACAACGAACGCAACTCCACCTTGCGGAGTACACGCGCCCGGTGCGGATCGGTCCTCCGGTTGACCCCTGCACCTATCCCACTTCCCTACGCTGGGTTACGTGCAGCGCCTCTATGACTTCCTCCGCAGGCACCCGATGTGGGTCGACGGCTCGTGGGCCGTGGTCCTCCTCGGGATTTCCGTGGTCGGCGGAGCGTCGGGCGGATTCGGCCCTCCGGCCGTCGCCGTTCCGCTCGCGCTGCTGCTGTGCCTGGTGGTCGCGCTGCGCCGCCGCATGCCGGAGAAGATGCTGCTGCTCGCGACCGCGGTCGGTGTGGCGCAGCTGATCACCGATGTCGAGATGGGTCCTCACGACTTCGCCATGCTGGTGATCGTCTACACGGTCGCCGCGGAGGGCGCGCGCTGGGCCTCCCGCTTCGCCCTGGCCGCCGGCCTGTGTGCGGCCCCCGTGGCCCACCTGCGCTGGCCGAGCGACCAGATGGGCGTCGCGGGCAGCATCGCCGCGACGGTCTTCATGACCGTGCCCTTCGCCCTCGCCTGGGTGCTCGGCGACTCCATCCGCACCCGCCGCGCCTACTTCGCGCAGCTGGAGGAGCGGGCCGCCCGCCTGGAGCGGGAGCGCGAGGCACAGTCCAAGGTCGCCGTCGCCGCCGAACGGGCCCGCATCGCGCGCGAGCTGCACGACGTCGTCGCGCACAACGTCTCGGTGATGGTGGTGCAGGCCGATGGCGCCGCCTACGTCCTCGACGCCGCGCCCGACCAGGCGAAGAAGGCCCTGGAGACCATCTCCTCCACCGGCCGCCAGGCCCTCGCCGAGATGCGCCGCCTGCTCGGCGTGCTGCGCACCGGGGAGCACGAGGAGGCCGGCGAGTACGTGCCGCAACCCGACGTCGAGCAGATCGAGGACCTCGTCGAGCAGTGCCGCGGGCACGGGCTGCCCGTCGACTTCAAGGTGGAGGGCACCCCCCGCCCGCTGCCCAGCGGCGTCGAGCTCACCGCCTACCGCATCGTGCAGGAGGCGCTCACCAACACCCGCAAGCACGGCGGGCCCAACGCGGGCGCGAGCGTGCGCCTGGTGTACTTCGACGACGGCCTCGGCCTGCTCGTCGAGGACGACGGCAAGGGCGCCCCGCACGAGCTGTACGAGGAGGGCGGGTTCGACGGCCAGGGCCACGGCCTGATCGGCATGCGGGAACGGGTCGGCATGGTGGGCGGCACCCTGGACGCCGGCCCGCGCCCGGGCGGAGGATTCCGCATCAGTGCCCTGCTGCCGCTCAAACCCGCCAACTGACCTCGGCGCACGCCCCTCGCTGACCCTTGTAACAGAGACATGGAAGAGGCCCCGATGACGATCCGCGTGATGCTCGTCGACGACCAGGTGCTGCTGCGCACCGGGTTCCGGATGGTGCTCGCCGCCCAGCCGGACATGGAGGTCGTGGCGGAGGCGGGCGACGGGGTCGAGGCCCTCCAGGAGCTGCGCTCGACCGAGGTCGACGTGGTGCTGATGGACGTCCGCATGCCGAAGCTCGACGGTGTGGAGGCGACCCGCCGGATCTGCGCGGACACCGACCCGCCGAAGGTGCTCATCCTGACCACCTTCGACCTCGACGAGTACGCCTTCTCGGGGCTGAAGGCGGGCGCCTCCGGCTTCATGCTCAAGGACGTGCCGCCCGCGGAGCTCCTCGCCGCGATCCGCGCCGTGCACAGCGGCGACGCGGTTGTCGCCCCCTCCACCACCCGGCGGCTCCTGGACCGCTTCGCGCCGATGCTGCCGGGCACCAAGCAGCCCCAGCACAAGGAACTGGAGCGGCTCACCGAGCGCGAGCGCGAGGTCATGGTGCTGGTCGCGCAGGGCCTGTCCAACGGCGAGATCGCGGCCCGGCTGGTGCTGTCGGAGGCGACCGTGAAGACGCACGTGGGCCGCATCCTGACCAAGCTGGGGCTCAGGGACCGGGTGCAGGTGGTGGTGCTGGCCTACGAGACGGGACTGGTGCGGGCCGGCGGGCACGGCTGAGCGGCACACGAAGGCCGGCTGGAGCGACGGCCGCTATCTGAGGATCCCTTCCAGGAACTCGCTGCCGAGCCGGGCCACCACAGTCACATCCAGCTGGTGAAGGACGTAGCGCCCGCGGCGACGGGTGCTGACCAGGCCCGCCTTCTTCAGCACGGCCAGATGCCGGGATATCTCCGGGGCCGTCATGCCGTGCACCTGCGCCAGCTCGCCGGTGGTGTACGCGCTGCGGGCCAGATTGCGGCACATGCGCATGCGCACGGGGTGGGACAGCGCCGTCATGCGCAGGGCCAGCTGCTCCAGCGTGGGCGGGGCGGCGAGCTCGGGGGAACCGACCGGGTAGTGCAGCACCGGCCGCCAGCCGTACCGGTGCAGGACCATCAGGTGCGGCCAGCCCAGGCTCGTCGGGACGAGCAGCAGGCCGTTGTCGCCCGTGGCCGTACGGCCGTCGCCCAGCTTGTCGACCTTGATGTCGGCGGCGGCCTCGTCGAGCGTCACCGCGGGGGACACCGCGGCGAGCGCCTCGGCCAGGCCCCGGTGTCTGAGGAGCTCCGTCTTGTGGCGGGCGTCCGCCGCGAGCTGGTGACGCAGCCGGGACCAGGCCTCCGCGAAGAACGCCTCGTCGCAGTCCTGGAGGAACTGCCGCAGCCAGGCCCGGATCCTGGGCGGGTCGGCCAGCAGCCGCTCGCTGAACCGCAGCTGCTGCGGTCCGCGCGCGGCTGCCAGGTCCAGGGAGCGGCGGCGCACCTCGGGGTCGGACAGCGCGCTGGGCCCGCACGTGCCGTACCAGACGGCACAGGTGAACTCCAGCGCCGCGTCCACGAACTGTTCGTCCGTCAGCTTGTCCAGCAGGTCCAGTTCCTCGGCGAGGGTGGCGCACGGCAGTGTGCCCGGGCCCGGGAGGCCGGCGTACGGCAGGAACAGGTCCGAGAACGTCGTCCGCCACAGGAAGTCGGCCTCGCACATCCGGTCGGCCAGGTGCGGGTCGAGCCGGGCGGTCACGCCCGTCACCCAGCCCTGGAGGCCCGGGTGGTGCCCCGGCTCGGACAGCGCGTGCAGTGCCATGCCCAGCTCGGCCAGGGGCGAGGGCACGACGGCGATGCGCTCCGGTCGCAGCCCCGTGATGTCGATGTGCACGCTCATGCCCTCATGGTGCACCCCGCCACTGACAACGCCCCCGTCGATTGACGGGCCTCGTCAATCGACGCGACGCCTCCTCCGGCACGGGCGCACTGTGGGACCACCGGGGCAGCCGCGGAGCCTTCGGACCTCCATCACCCCGTCCCGCAGAGGCGATCCACCATGAGCATCACGCAGCAGTACCTCCTCGACACCTACCGCGCCCGGCAGCTCGGCGAGCCCGCCCCGCCCGCACCCGGCACGCACGACTGGCAGGTCGTACGGGAGTGGCGCGACGAACGGCAGTTCCGGGCGGTCCCGGCGGGCCGCCCGGCCCGCCATCGGTTCCGGGACGCCCTGAACCGGTGGCGGCGGCGCCCTACCTGACCTCCTCCGGCAGCGCCCTACCTGGCCTCCTCCGGCAGCCGGGCCACGAACTCCGCCACCGCGCTCTTGACGTCCTCGGCGGTCCACTCCAGCCCGGCGGACCGCACGTGCACCTCCGTGACCGCCAGCCCCGGACCGCCCCGGTGCCAGGCGGAGCCGAACAGGACGCAGCCCGTCTCCTCGGCCGCCCGGACAGCCGCCTCCCCCAGGACGTCCGCGTCGTACGGCAGCCACACCTGGAAGTCGTGGGTGTGCGGCACCTCCGGGTGCACGCGCGCCCACGGCATCCCGGCCGCCGCGAACCCCTCGCGCAGGGCGGCGGCCACCACGCGCGCGTGGGCGACGTACTCCGGCAGCCGGGGCAGTTGCCGCTCCAGCCCGACCAGCGCCGACAGGGCCGTCGGGAACTGCTGGAAGACCAGGCCGCCGTACCGGTGCCGCCAGGCCTTCGCCTCCTCCACCAGCTCCCCGGGCCCGGCGAGTGCCGCGCCGCCGAACGCCTCCAGGGACTTGTAGAACGACACGTAGACGCTGTCGGCCAGGCCCGCGATCTCCTCCAGGGACCGCCCGAAGTGGACCGTGGACTCCCACAGCCGGGCCCCGTCGAAGTGCACCACCGCGTCCCGCTCCCGGGCGGCCGCCACCACCTCGGTGAGCTCCTCCCAGGAGGGCAGCACGAAACCGGCGTCCCTCAGCGGCAGTTCCAGCATCAGCGCCCCGAAGGGCTCCTCGAAGTCGCGCACCTCGGCGGCGGTGGGCAGCCGTGGCTCGTCCGTCACGCGCACCGGCCGCAGGCCGCCGACCTCGCTGAACGCGTTCCGCTCGTGCATCTCGGGATGGCTGAGCGCGTGCAGGGCGACGGTCGGGTTGCCGGTGCGGCCCGCCCAGCAGCGCAGCGCCACCTGCTGGGCCATCGTCCCCGTCGGGAAGAACGCGGCGGCCTCGGTGCCGAGCAGTCCGGCGACCTTCGTCTCCAGCGCCTCGACGACGCCGTCGCCGTACACGTCGGCCAGCTCGTCCAGGTCGTACAGGCCCTCCGCCCCGTCCAGCTCCGCCAGTCGTTCCCGGAGCGTCTTGTGGAAGCCGAAGCGCGCGAACACCCGCCGTGCGCCCCGGTGGACGGCCAGACGCCGCTCACGGAGCCGTGACCTGCGGTCCTCGTCCGACAGTTGCCCGGTCGCCTGCTCGTCCTGTTCCGCCGTGTCGCTCATGGCCCGGATCATCCCGCGCGCGTGTGCGGGCGGGCACCCGGATTTCCGTACGACCGTGCCCGTGTGCGACGTCCACGCGCGGCGTCCGCCGGAATGCACACCCTGTGGACAACCGAACGCCCCTCGAGCCGATCGCGTTAACATGACGAGAAATCGTCCGGTACCCGGAGCGGACTGGAACGGGAAGGCCGCCGTCGAGTGAACACAACCCCACAGCCAGACCCCAAGGACCGCCCCGCGCGGCTCACCGTCGGCGTCGTCGGCGCCGGTCGCGTGGGACCCGCACTGGCCGCGTCCCTCCAGCTCGCCGGGCACCGCCCGGTCGCCGTCTCCGCGGTCTCCGACGTCTCCCGGCGCCGTGCCGCGCAACTGCTGCCCGACGTGCCGGTGATGCCGCCCGCCGAGGTCCTCCAGCGGTCCGAGCTGGTCCTGCTCACCGTTCCGGACGACGCCCTGCCCGAGCTGGTCGCGGGCCTCGCCGACACCGGTTCCGTACGGCCGGGACAGCTGCTCGTGCACACCTCCGGGCGGTACGGCGCGCGGGTGCTCGACCCCGCCCTGCGCGCGGGCGCCCTGCCGCTCGCGCTGCACCCCGCGATGACCTTCACCGGCACGCCCGTGGACGTCCAGCGACTGGCCGGCTGCTCCTTCGGCGTCACCGCGCCCGAGGAACTGCGGCTGGCCGCCGAGGCCCTGGTCATCGAGATGGGAGGCGAGCCGGAGTGGATCGCCGAGGAGAACCGGCCGCTCTACCACGCGGCCCTCGCGCTCGGCGCCAACCACCTGGTCACCCTGGTCGCCCAGTCCCTGGAGCTGCTGCGCACGGCCGGTGTCGCGGCCCCCGACCGGATGCTCGGCCCGCTGCTCGGCGCAGCCCTGGACAACGCCCTGCGCTCCGGCGACGCGGCCCTGACCGGCCCGGTCGCGCGCGGGGACGCGGGCACGGTCGCCGCGCACGTCGCCGAGCTGCGCCGACACGCCCCGCAGGCCGTCGCCGGCTACCTGGCGATGGCCCGCGCGACCGCCGACCGGGCCCTGGCCCACGGCCTGCTGAGGCCGGAGCTCGCCGAGGACCTCCTCGGGGTACTCGCCAACGGGACCGACGGCACCGAAGGGGACGCCCGATGACCACCACCCTGCTCAGCACCGCCGGTGAACTGCACGCACGCACGCGTGCGGGCCGTCGCGCCGTGGTGATGACCATGGGCGCGCTGCACGAGGGCCACGCCACGCTGATCCGCACCGCGCGCGCCATCGCCGGGCCGGACGGCGAGGTCGTCGTCACCGTCTTCGTCAATCCGCTCCAGTTCGGCGAGGGCGAGGACCTCGACCGCTACCCGCGCACCCTGGACGCCGACGTGAAGCTGGCCGGGCAGTCGGGCGCGGACGTCGTGTTCGCCCCGGCCGTCGACGAGGTCTATCCCGGCGGCGAGCCCCAGGTCCGCATCACCGCGGGCCCCATGGGGGAGCGGCTGGAGGGCGCCTCCCGCCCGGGCCACTTCGACGGCATGCTCACGGTCGTCGCCAAGCTGCTCCACCTCACCCTCCCCGATGTCGCCCTGTACGGCCAGAAGGACGCCCAGCAGCTCGCCCTGATCCGCCGCATGGTGCGGGACCTGAACTTCGGCGTGGAGATCGTCGGCGTGCCCACCGTCCGCGAGGAGGACGGCCTGGCCCTGTCCAGCCGCAACCGCTACCTCTCGCCCGCCGAGCGGCGCACCGCCCTCGCGCTGTCCGGTGCCCTGTTCGCGGGCCAGGACCGGCACGCCGCGCAGGAGGCGCTGCGCGCCCGGGCCCGGGAAGTGCCCGCCACACGCGCGCGTGCCGAGGCCCTCAGCGCCATAGGGGAGTCCCGCGCGGCAGCGGACGCGCACGCCGTCGCGACGGCCGTCCCGGGCGGCCCGGCAGCCGTCCGCGCAGCCGCCCGCCAGGTCCTCGACGAGGCCGCCCGCCTCGACCCGCCGCTCATGCTGGACTACCTCGCCCTGGTCGACCCGTCCGACTTCACCGAGATCGGGGACGACTTCACCGGCGAGGCGGTCCTCGCCGTCGCCGCCCGGGTCGGGACGACCCGGCTGATCGACAACGTCCCCCTCACCTTCGGAGCCGCCTCGTGACCAGCACAGGCATACGACTGCACGCGCCCGCCCCCGGGTGGTCCCTCTCCGCGGACGTGGTCGTCGTCGGCTCCGGCGTCGCCGGCCTCACCGCCGCCCTGCGCTGCGAGGCGGCCGGCCTCACCACCGTCGTCGTCACCAAGGCCCGCCTGGACGACGGCTCCACCCGCTGGGCCCAGGGCGGCATCGCCGCGGCCCTCGGCGAGGGCGACACCCCCGAACAGCACCAGGACGACACCCTGGTCGCGGGCGCGGGCCTGTGCGACGAGGAAGCGGTCCGCATCCTCGTCACCGAGGGCCCCGACGCCGTACGCCGCCTCATCGAGACCGGCGCCCAGTTCGACGAGTCCTCCGAGGGCGGCCTGGAACTCACCCGCGAGGGCGGCCACCACCGCCGCCGCATCGCCCACGCAGGCGGCGACGCCACCGGTGCCGAGATCTCCAGGGCCCTGGTCGAGGCGGTACGCGCGGTCAGGAGGGGCGAGCGCGAAGCGCTCTCGGGCAAGGGTGGTGGTGGGCGACGGGCGGGACTGCGCACGGTCGAGAACGCGCTCGTCCTGGACCTCCTCACGGACGCCGAGGGCCGCACGGCGGGCGTCACCCTGCACGTCATGGGCGAGGGTCAGCACGACGGCGTGGGCGCGGTCCACGCCCCGGCGGTGGTCCTGGCGACCGGCGGCATGGGACAGGTCTTCTCGGCGACGACCAACCCGTCGGTCTCCACGGGCGACGGCGTGGCCCTGGCGCTGCGCGCGGGCGCCGAGGTGAGCGACCTGGAGTTCGTCCAGTTCCACCCGACGGTCCTCTTCCTGGGCTCCGACGCGGAGGGCCAGCAGCCACTGGTCTCCGAGGCGGTACGCGGCGAGGGCGCCCACCTGGTCGACGCCGACGGCGTGCGCTTCATGCAGGGGCAGCACGAACTGGCCGAACTCGCCCCCCGGGACATCGTGGCCAAGGGCATCATGCGCCGCATGCAGGAGCAGGACGCCGAGCACATGTTCCTCGACGCCCGGCACTTCGGCGCCGACATGTGGGAACACCGCTTCCCGACGATCCTCGCCGCCTGCCGCGCCCACGGCATCGACCCGGTCACCGAGCCCATTCCCGTCGCCCCGGCCGCCCACTACGCCTCCGGCGGCGTCCGCACCGACTCCCACGGCCGTACGACGGTTCCCGGCCTGTACGCGTGCGGCGAGGTCGCCTGCACCGGCGTGCACGGCGCCAACCGCCTGGCCTCCAACTCCCTCCTCGAAGGCCTCGTCTACGCCGAGCGCATCGCGGCCGACATCGCCGCGAGCCACGCGGAAACCGGCCTCCACGCGCGCGTGCCGCGGCCCCTGCCCTACCCGGAGACCCCCGAGCACCCCCTGCTCACCCCGGAGGCCCGCTTCACGATCCAGCGGATCATGACCAACGGGGCCGGCGTCCTGCGCTCGGCGGAGTCCCTCGCCAAGGCCGCCGACCAGCTCCAGCAGCTGCACACCGACGCCCGCGACGCCCTGGCCGAGAACGGCAAGACCGCCGAGGCCGGCGTCGACACCTGGGAGGCCACCAACCTGCTGTGCGTGGCCCGCGTCCTGGTCACCGCGGCCCGGCTGCGCGAGGAGACCCGGGGCTGCCACTGGCGCGAGGACCGCCCAGAGCGCGACGACACCACCTGGCGGCGGCACATCGTCGTACGTCTGAACCCCGACCGCACCCTGGCCGTGCACACCACCGACACCACACACTTCCCTTCGACCCTCCCCCAAGCTCTCGGCTTCGCTCGAGCAGGGGAGACCCCCATGCCCCAGCCCCCCCAGGAGCAGTGACCGACGTGAGCACCCCCGACCTTCCCCTCGCCTCGTCCGGAGGCTGCGGCGACGGCTGCGCCTGCGGCGCGGACGGCGAGGCGTACCTGGAGTGCGGTCTGGACCCCGCACTCGCCCAGCTCCTGGCCGACGCCGGCCTCGACCCCGTCGAGGTCGAGGACATCGCCAGCGTGGCCCTCCAGGAGGACCTGGCCCACGGTGTGGACGTGACGACGGTGGCGACGATCCCCGAGGACGCGGTGTCCACCGCCGACTTCACGGCCCGCGAGGCGGGCGTCGTGGCGGGCCTGCGGATCGCCGAAGCGGTGATCTCCGTCGTCTGCGAGGAGGAACTCGCGATCGAGCGCCACGCCGAGGACGGCGACCGCGTCGAGGCGGGCCAGAAGCTCCTCTCGGTCACCACCCGCACCCGCGACCTCCTCACGGCCGAACGCAGCGCGCTGAACATCCTGTGCCGCCTGTCGGGCATCGCGACGGCCACGCGCGCGTGGGCGGACGTCCTGGACGGCACGAAGGCCAAGGTCCGCGACACCCGCAAGACGACACCCGGCCTGCGCTCCCTCGAGAAGTACGCGGTCCGCTGCGGCGGGGGCGTCAACCACCGCATGTCCCTCTCGGACGCGGCCCTCGTCAAGGACAACCACGTGGTCGCCGCGGGCGGCGTCGCCCAGGCCTTCACGGCGGTACGCGAACGCTTCCCCGACATCCCCATCGAGGTCGAGGTCGACACTCTGAACCAGCTCCGCGAGGTCCTGGACGCCGGTGCCGACCTGATCCTCCTGGACAACTTCACGCCGGGCGAGTGCGAGGAGGCGGTGGCCATCGTCCAGGGCCGCGCCGCCCTGGAGGCCTCGGGCCGCCTGACCCTCGACAACGCCAAGACGTACGCGGACACCGGCGTCGACTACTTGGCCGTCGGAGCCCTCACCCACTCCTCGCCGATCCTGGACATCGGCCTGGACCTGCGGCCGGCGGAGTAGGGGAGCGGGTACGGGTCATGCTGCTGACGATCGACGTAGGGAACACCCACACCGTCCTGGGCCTGTTCGACGGCGAGGACATCGTCGAACACTGGCGTATCTCCACGGACGCGCGCCGCACCGCCGACGAACTGGCGGTCCTCCTCCAGGGCCTGATGGGCATGCACCCGCTCCTCGGCGACGAACTGGGCGACGGCATCGACGGCATCGCCATCTGCGCGACCGTCCCCTCGGTCCTGCACGAACTCCGCGAGGTGACGCGCCGCTACTACGGCGACGTCCCGGCGGTCCTGGTCGAACCGGGCGTCAAGACGGGCGTCCCGATCCTCATGGACAACCCCAAGGAGGTCGGCGCGGACCGCATCATCAACGCGGTCGCGGCGGTCGAGCTCTACGGCGGCCCCGCGATCGTCGTCGACTTCGGCACGGCGACGACGTTCGACGCGGTCAGCGCGCGCGGCGAGTACGTCGGCGGGGTCATCGCCCCCGGCATCGAGATCTCCGTCGAGGCCCTCGGCGTCCGCGGCGCCCAGCTCCGCAAGATCGAGGTGGCCCGGCCCCGCAGCGTCATCGGCAAGAACACGGTCGAGGCGATGCAGTCGGGCATCATCTACGGTTTCGCCGGCCAGGTCGACGGGGTCGTCAACCGCGTGGCCCGCGAGCTGTCCGACGACCCGGACGATGTCACGGTCATCGCGACGGGCGGACTGGCGCCGATGGTCCTGGGCGAGTCGTCGGTCATCGACGAACACGAGCCGTGGCTGACGCTGATCGGACTGCGGCTGGTGTACGAGCGGAACGTGTCGCGTATGTGAGCCCGGGTGAGTCCACCTCGGCACTTCGAGGTGCTCGGAGTTGGTGCTGAGGGCGGGTGGGGCCGCAGCCCGGCGGTGCCGGGTGCCGCTGCGCCCACCCTCTCCCAAGCTCTCGGTTTCTCCCCCAAGTTCTCGGCTTGGCTCGAACAGGGGGGACCCCCATGAGCAGGGGCCCCATCGCCCCAGCGGCACGACTGCCGCGGCTACGCGGACACTCCAGGCGCGGCCCCGGCCCACCACCGCCGGGAAGGCGCTACGCGCACCCCCGCCCACCCGGGTGGTACCCCCCGCGCCACACCCATCCGTTATGCAGGATTTGTCTGATTAGCGCGTATCGTCGCCGCATGCCCACGCCACACGGATCCCGCGGCGGCATGGCGTTCGGCGTGGAGGAGCTGCGTGTGCTCCGCCGCGCTCTCGCCCTTGCCCTTCACCCCACCTCCGCCTCGGTCGACGACGTCCAGGACTGCCTCCGCCTCGCAGAGTCGCTCGACGAGGTGATGCGGGAGGGGGCCAGGCTGCGTGCCTTCCTCGTGGCCGACCTCGGTCGGTACCGCGCCGCCCTCCCCGGCACTGCTGCCGGCTACCTCACGCTCCTGGACGAGGCACTGGGCGCCGGATACCGCCCCCACCCCGACGACCTCGCCGCCCTCCGCGTCCTGAGCGGCAATCCCACCGCCGCCGCGCTCCTGGACCGCTGCCACCGCCTCACCGGGCAGCAGACCGCACGCACCGGCTCGCAGTCGCCCTCGCCGATCGCCCACCCGACCACTCACCCGGTCGCGCCCGGCGCCCCCACCGTCCCCGCCTCCCGCTGCCGCCTCCGTCTCCTGCCCCTCCCCGGAGGTCTCTCCGCCAGCGCCGAGGGCACCCCCGAGAAGCAGCCCGAGAAGAAGCCCGCACGAAAGCCGGCGGCTCCGAAGCCCGCCCCCAAGCCGGCCCCGGCCCCCAC